>NZ_JBSFWR010000109.1:0-27883 GCF_053594915.1 Kitasatospora sp. NPDC002543
GGGGTGAACTGGTAGGTGACGGTGCGCCCGTCGCTGCTGGACGTCTGCACGCCCTTGGTCACCGTGTACTGCGGCTGCACCTGCGCCCTGGTGCCGGCCGTGGCGGTCTGCGAGGGCTCGCCGGTGGCCGACATGGTCGCCGAGTTGGTCGAGGCGGTGCCGTTGGGGGTGGAGAAGTTCGGGTACTTCATCGTCACCGAGATGGTGGCGGTGGTACCCGGGCTCAGGTTCTGCAGCTTGATGTCCATCGTCCCGCCCATCGCACCCGCGGCGGGCACGGTGGAAGCGGCCACGTCCACCGACGACGGGTCCGGCGTCCAGCCGAGGAACTGCATGTTCGACGGCAGGGTGTCGAGGATCTCCCCACCCGTGCACTCGGTGATGGAACAGGTGTAGCGCAGGGTGAAGGTGACGTTCTCCCCCGGGGAGGCGGTCGACTTGTCCACGCTCTTGGTGAAGGAGATCGCGGCCTGAGCCGATGGAGCCAGCACACTGCTGCTCAGCAGCGTGCCGGCCACCAGGCCCAGAACGGAGGCGACCCGTCCAACCCGGAATGGAATTCGCATACCGGCCAGTTCATCCGGCGGGCCCGCTCGCCCCTTGACGGCACGTGGGCGACCAGCGGTGAATCACCTTCTCGGCGGACGCCCGTCCGGCGGCCGGACCGCTCAGGTGCACCGCCGACCGGGACGGCCTCCGGTATCGCTGCGGATCTCCGACGCGACGGCGCTGTGGAAGTCACCCGCCCCGGACCGCCGCATACGTAGCAGGTCACGGCCGGTGTGCGTCAGGTAGGTGATTCCGCTTCCGCTGTCCGGGTCGGTGACCCGTGACGAGTCGATCACCGCTGTACTTTGCGCCCGACGTCGACATGTGCGCGCGCCGTCCACTGTCCGGGCGGCGCGTCGGGTTCGCGAGGAGTGCACTCACGTGATCTTGCCCGTCCGCTTCCGTTCCGGATGGTCCGCCCGGCGTGCCCGGGGGCCCGCCGGCCCGAATCCGCCACACAGACGAACCCGGTCCGCGGGTGCGCGGGCGGTGGCCGTGTTCGCCGCGGCGCTGGCCGTGGTGGCCGGCGCCGTTCCGGCCGTCGCCTACGAAGAGCCCAGCAGCGCGGGCACCGGGCAGACGGGGCTGAACGGCTTCCGGGTCATCCCCTTCCCCTCGGGGCTGACGGCGCGCGGTTCCGTCACCGGCAACAACGACGTGCAGGAGGGCCTGACCCTCAGCAGCATCGGATCCCCGCAGCCGTCCCACTACCAACCGCAGGTGGACCCCGCCAGGGCCTACGCGATCAAGGTCCAGTCGCTGCCGATCCAGAACTGCCCGGCCTTCTCCACCTGCCCGACCGGCACGGTGACGGTCGCCTTCAGCCGTCCGGTACGCGACCCGATCGTGAACGTGTCGGGCCTGGGCGCGGGCGTGAACGCGAACGGCCAGTCGTACGGTGATGCCGTCCAGCTCACCCTGACCTCCTCGGACCGGCCGGTGACCCTCGCCGGGGTCAGCCCGGGTTCCACCCTGCGGCTGGAGGGCCGGACAATCAAGCCGGCGGCCAGTGCCCCGCGGGCCAACTGCTCCGACGCCAACCCGGCGCTTCGCGCCGGCTGCGGCAGCCTGCAGATCCGGGGTGTGGTGCAGACCCTGACCTTCGCGACCGACATGGTCACCCAGGACGTGCCCGTCGCGTCGAACGCCACGACCAACGGCCGGGACGCCTGGGCGCTGTCCTCGGTCGTCCAGGACGACTGCTCCAACGCCCCCACCTCGTACGGCAACGCCTCCCACGTGGTGAGCGACCTGTCGCTCGGCGCGACCGTCACGCCGGACGTGCCGGGCACCGCGATCACCCAGGCCTGCCGCGCGTCCGGCGACGACAACGACCTGAACCCGGACTTCGGCGGCCTCAACTCCGAACTGGCCGGGCGGGCCTACTCGTTGACCGTTCCCGTCCAGGGTGTGAGCGCCGGCGCCTTCGCCGCCGCCTGGATCGACTTCACCGGCGGCGGCACCTTCACCGACGCGCAGCGGGCCACCGCCCGGGTCGCGCCGGGGGCCACCAGCGTCACCTTCACCTGGACGGTGCCCGCCGGGGTCAAGGCCGGGCCGACCTGGAGCCGGTTCCGGCTCGGCTACAACCAGGCCCCGGTCGAGTCGGCCACCGGCATGGCCGACTCCGGCGAGGTCGAGGACTGGCCGCTGCGGATCACCGGCCCGGCCGCCCTGTCGCTGCAGAAGACCGGTGAGCCGACGACCGTCGGGCAGGCCGGCGACACCGTGCAGTACACCTACAAGGTGACGAACACCGGCGACGTCCCGGTGACGGACGTGAGGATCGACGAGACCTCGTTCTCCGGCACCGGGACCGCGCCGCAGATCACCTGCCCGGCCGGGACGGTGGCACCGGGGGACTCGGTGACGTGCACCGCCACGTACACGGTGACCCAGGCGGACGTGGACGCCGGGAAGATCACGAACACCGCGACCGCGACCGCCACCCCGCCGGCCGGGATGAACACGCCCACCTCCGGTGAGTCGACGGCGACCGTGGACGCCCCGGCCCGCCCGGGCCTGCTGCTGCACAAGGCGGCCGCCGAGGAAGGGGCGCTGAAGGCCGGCGAGGTACTGCACTACTCCTTCGACGTCACCAACACCGGCAACGTGACGATGACCGGCGTGGCCATCCGGGAGACCGGCTTCACCGGCAGCGGCCCGGCCCCGACCGTCACCTGCCCGGACGCCGCGAAGTCGCTGGCGCCGGGCGCGAAGGTCACCTGCACCGCCACCTACACCGTCACCCAGGCCGACGTCGACCGCGGCTGGGTGCGGAACACCGCGGTCGCCTCCGGGAGCACACCCACCGGCCAGGAGACGACCTCGGACCCGTCCACGGTGACCGTGCCGTTCGCCCCCGCGCCCGGACTGCGGCTGGACAAGACCGTCGACCCGGCGACGTACCGCCAGGCCGGACAGACGCTCACCTACACCTTCCACGTCACCAACACCGGCAATGTGACGATGACCGGCGTCAAGGTCACCGAAGGCTCCTTCTCCGGCACCGGAGCGCTGTCCGGCGTCACCTGCCCGCCCGACCAGGCGGCGGCACTGGCCCCGGGTGCCCGGATGGACTGCACCGCCACCTACACCGTCACCCAGGCCGACGTCGACGCCGGGAAACTCGACAACTCCGCCACCGCCACCGGCACCCCGCCCGGCGGCGGCACCCCGGTCACCAGCCCGCCCGGATCGGCGAGCGTCCCGGCGGAGTCCGAGCCGGCCCTCACCGTCGACAAGTCCACCGACCAGACCGAGCTCGTCGCCGGCGAGACCGTCACGTACCACTTCACCGTCACCAACACCGGCAACGTCACCCTGACGAACGTGGCCGTCGGCGAGGGCGAGTGGACCGGCTCCGGCCCCGCACCCACCGCGACCTGCCCGGACGCGGCGAAGTCCCTGGCGCCCGGCGCCCAGGTCGTCTGCACCGCCACCTACACCGTCACCCAGGCCGACGCCGACCGCGGCACCCTGCGCAACACCGCCACCGCCACCGCCACCCCGCCCGGCGGCGGCACCCCGGTCACCAGCCCGCCGTCCACCGTCCAACTGCCCCACGATTCCCGCCCCGCGCTGACCATCGCGAAGAAGGCCGACCCGGCCACCGCCCACCAGGCGGGTGACACGATCACGTTCGCCTACACCGTCACCAACACCGGCAACGTCACCCTCACCGACGTGCACCCCGTCGAGGGCGCCTTCTCCGGCACCGGGACGATCTCCGCGATCACCTGCCCGGACACGGCAAAGTCGCTGGTCCCGGGCATGAAGGTGGTGTGCACCGCCACCTACCGGGTGACCCAGGCGGACGTCGACGCCGGGAAGCTCGACAACGCGGCCACCGCCACCGGCACCCCGCCCGGCGGAGGCACACCCGCCACCTCGCCGCCCTCCTCCGCCGAGGTCTCGATCCCCCCGGCGCCGGCGCTGACCGTCGCGAAGACGGCGGACACGAACGACCTCACGGCCGGTGAGACGATCACCTACTCCTTCACCGTCACCAACACCGGCAACGTCACCCTCACCGACGTGACCATCGGTGAGGGCGAGTGGACCGGCTCCGGCCGTGCCCCGCAGGCGGTCTGCCCGGCGGCCGCGCGGTCGCTGGCTCCGGGCGCGCAGGTCGTGTGCACCGCCACGTACACCGTCACCCAGGCCGACGCCGACCGCGGCTCGCTGCGCAACACCGCCACGGCGGGCGGCACCCCGCCGCACGGCGGCCCGGTCACCAGCCCGCCGTCCACCGTCCAACTGCCCCACGGCTCGCGCCCCGCGCTGACCGTGGCCAAGAGCGCCGACCCGGCGACCGTCCGCGCGGCGGGCGCCAAGGTGACGTTCTCGTACACCGTCACCAACACCGGCAATGTGACGCTGACCGATGTCCACCCGGTCGAGGGCGTCTTCACCGGCACCGGGACGATCTCCGCGATCACCTGCCCGGACACGGCGAAGTCGCTGGCCCCGGGCGCCACGGTGGTGTGCACCGCCACCTACCAGGTCACTCCGGCGGACGCCGCCGCCGGCGGCATCACCAACACCGCCACCGCCACGGCCACCGGCCCCGACGGCACCCCGGCGACCTCCGCCCCGTCCACCGCGACCGTCCACGTCGAACCGGCGCCGCCCGCGCCCCCGCACGGACAGCTGCCCCAGACCGGTGCCGGCACCGGCCTCGCCGGACCGGCGGTGGCCCTGTCCGTCGGCGGCACCGCCCTGGTGCTGCTCGCCGGATACGGCCGACGCCGCCGCAGGGGGTAGCCGCCGGCCGAAGCCCGACCCTCCGTAGCGGGGCGGGGAGCCTGCCGCACAGCAGGCTCCCCGCCCCGTTCCCATGTCAGGAAGGGGCAAAGTCGAGGTAAAGGCAAGGGAAATGACGATCAACCGGACACGGCGATCCGGAGCGGTCGGTCCTCCGGTCCTGACGGGCTACCCGAATCCGGGACCCTGCATTTACCCAGACGGGTAAGAATGTGACATATTCACACCTGGCGGATGAATTCGGACTAATCATCCTGAACCCGCCCGGAGGGCACCCCCTCACCCTCCCGAACCCCTCAAAGCACTTCCAGGAGCCACCTTGAGCGACCGCATACCATCCGTCATGAACGAGGTGCGGCCGACATCCGAATCCCGGGCCCGGCGCGCGCCCGGTCGTACCGTCCTCGGCGCTCTCGCCGTCTCGGCACTCGCGCTCGCCTCGACCGTGCCGTTCGCCCTGGACGCCGTCGCGGCTCCGCCGGCGAAGGCCGCACAGGGCGGGACGGAGCGTCCGATCGGCCCGAAGCCGACGCTCGATCTGCTCACGCACGGAAACCTGACCATGGCCTCCAACTCGGTGGTCGCCTGCGACCCCGACGACAGTCCGTGCGACGACAACGCTTACAACAACAACCGGGTCAACTGGGTCAAGACCGACCCCAAGGCCCCCGGCAACACCGCCTCCGCGGCCACCCTGACCATCCCGCCGGGCGCCAAGGTGCTCAACGCCCGGCTCTACTGGCAGTCGAACCCGGTCGGAACCTCGCTCACCTCCACCTCCGGCGACGCCTCCAAGGCCGACCAGGTCGAGCTCAAGGTTCCCGGCGCCACCGGCTACCAGCGGCTCACCGCCGACACCTACGACTGGTTCGACCAGAGGACCGGCGGCACTCCGCCGGCCCCGCTGACCGCCCACGCGGGCGTCAAGGACGTCACCGACCTGGTGCGTGCCGCCGGCTCCGGCGAGTACACCGTCGCCGACATCCAGGCCTGTCAGGGCCGGTCCTCGACCTCCGACTTCGGCGGCCAGAACGTCGGCTGCTGGGGCGGCTGGTCCCTGGCCGTCGCCTACGAGGACCCCAAGGAGCCACTGCGCTACCTGCAGATCTGGGACGGCTACCAGCTCATCCGCCCGCCCACGCCCAGCATCACCATGACCCTCGACGGCATCCGCACCCCGGCCGGCCGCGCCCCGGCCGCCACCATGGGCGTCGTGGTCGGCGACGGCGACGCGCCCATCGCCGGGGACTCCCTGGAAGTCGGCCCGGACTCCGGCAGCCTCACCGCCCTGCCCATGCCGACCTCGGCCGGGCCCGTCCGCGACAACGCCTTCACCAGCCGCATCGACCGCGTCGCGGCGGACGGCACCGGCACCAACCTCACCGACCGCAGGCCCAACCCGGTCAACAACGTCGGCTACGACGCCCGGATGATCGACATCACCGGCAAGCTCCCGGCCGGCAGCAAGCAGGCCGCGCTCCGCGTCACCGGCCAGGGCGACGCGCTGCACCCCCAGGTGGTCTGGCTCGCCGTCGAGGCCCTGGAGCCCGACCTCCGGATCGCCAAGGCCAACGAGCCGGCCGGCACCACCACGAACAGCCCGCCCGGCCTCGTCGACCCCGGTGCCGAGATCACCTACACCTTCACCCTCGCCAACCGGCACGAGGACGGCACCACCGCCGACCTCGACACCGCCACCGGCGTCACCCTGACCGACGTGCTGCCCGCCGGCACCGCCTACATCGACGGCTCCGGCCCCGGCTGCACCGCCTCCGGACGGAAGGTCACCTGCACCGCCGCCGACCTCGCGCCGGGAGCCGAGACCACCGTCTCCTTCCGGGCCCGGGTCGACACCGGACTCGCGCCGGGCACCAAGCTCGACAACACCTCGACGCTCGCCTACCGCGGCGCCCAGACCGGCCGCGAACAGCAGCGCGCCAGCAACACGGTGCGCAACACCGTTTCCGAGCACGCCGGTTACCGGCTCGCCAAGAGCGCCGACAAGGCCCAGGCCCTGCCCGGTGACACAGTGAAGTACCAGGTGGACATCACCAACACCGGGAACGCGCCGCTCACCGGACTCACCGTCACCGACGACCTGAGCGCCGTCCTCGACGACGCCACGTACAACGACGACGCCACCGCCACCACCGGAACGCCCTCCTACGCACAACCCGTGCTCTCCTGGACCGGCGACCTGCCGGCCGGCGGCAACGCCCGGCTCACCTACACCGTCACGGTGAGGGAGCCCGCCGCCGGTGACCACACGATGCGCAACACCGTCGTGTCCGACCGGACCGGCGGCAACTGCCCGACCGGCTCGACGGCAGGGGAGTGCACGGCCACGGTGACGGTGACCGCGTCCTCTGCGTCCCCGACGGCGTCCCCGTCCGCGACGTCCTCCCCGTCCCCTGAACCGACCGGCGGGCCCACCTCCCCGTCGGGCGGGAGCAGCAGCCACGGCCCCGACCCGGTGGCCGGCGACGGGGCCGGTCGGCCGGACCGTGGCGGCCTCGCCGACACGGGCAGCCAGGTGGCGCTGATCGGCGGCATCGCCGTACTCGTCGGCATCGGCGGCGTGCTCCTCCTGGCGGCCTCCCGCCGTCGCCGCCACCGGCACTGACACCCCGTCCCGACCCCGTTGAGAGGGCGGCCACCGGACCCACCGGCGGCCGCCCTCGAGCCGTGCCCAGGGCGCGCCCGACGGCACCACCCTACGGCGCGCCGCGTTCCGGGGCGCGCTCGTCCTGCGGCTCACCGACACCGCGACCGGAGCCTCGTACGACGCGGACGCCGGCGGCCGGTCCGTCGTGGACTACCGTCCCGACGGCTCGCAGACCTGGCGCGCCCGCGGCCCGATCCTGCTGGGCGTCGGCGCGGACGCCGGCAACCTGCCCCGCGACCTGTACACCGTCGACGGCGTCCACACGATCGACATCGGCCCCACCGGCTTCAAGACGCTGACCATCGGGCACGGCTCCGCCGAGCCGCTCTGCGCGAAGATCACCTGACCGCGCCGCGCGTACGGCCACGGGCCGACCGGCCCCTCCGCGTCGGCCGCGCTGCCCCGTCCGGCGCAGCGCGGCGCGCGGGACGGCCGGAGTCCTGCGATCTTCGGAGGACATCCGGCCGCGCCCGACCCGCCGGGTTCCGTCGTCCCGAGACCGTGGAGGCCCGGATGTGGCAGGCTCCCCCCGCCCCCGTCAGCCGTGAGTGGCTCCCGGTGCTGGACGTGCCGGCGCCCGGCCCCCAGAGCCGTTGGACGGTGCTGCTGCGCGCGCTGCTGCTGATCCCCCAGTTCGTGGTGGTGTGGGTGCTGTCGGTGGTGGCGTTCTTCGTCACCGTCATCGGCTGGTTCGGTGCCCTGGTGCTCGGCCGCCTGCCCGAGTTCGCGGCGGCGTACCTGACCGCGTTCCTCCCGTACGACACCCGTGTGACCGCGTACCTGATGCTCCTCGTGGACCGCTATCCGCCGTTCCGGTTCGAGACCCCCGAGTACCCGGTGCGGGTCGGGCTGCGTCCGGGAGAGCTGAACCGGCTCGCCGTGCTGTTCCGCATCATCCTCGTCATCCCGGCCTCGATCGTGCAGGGCCTGGTGTTCGCGGGCTGGTGGGCGGTGTCGTTCATCCTCTGGCTGGTGGTGCTCGTTCTCGGCCGGATGCCGCAGCCGCTGTTCGAGGCGACGGCCGCGATCGTGCGCTACCGGGTGCGCTACTACGCCTACCTGACGATGATCTCGTCCGCCTACCCCAAGCGGCTGTTCGGCGACGAGCTCGACAGCGAGCCGACCGGACCGGCCTCGGCCACCCGGCCGCTGGTCCTGAGCGGTGGCGGGCGCGGTCTGGTCGTGCTCTTCCTGCTCCTCGGCCTGGTCTCCTCGGCGACGAGTTCGATCACCGCCTCGGTGAACTCGGACGACGACAATGACGGCACCAACAACGTCGACGACGGCACCAACCCGGCCGAGCGCGTCGTCGCGCCCCTCGTACCGGGCCCCGTCGTCCCCGAGCCCGGGCCCCGGGGTCCGTTCGGCCTCTCATAGCCTGGATTGCGGTTGACGCGGTTGACGCGGCGGGCGCACCCCGGCTCGTGGGTTCGCCCGATCAGGGGGCGCACACGCGGCGGCGCACCGCCCTCCCGTGCACGCCGTCTGATCGAGAAAGCGAGGTTACCGGCGGTATGTGCGCGGCTACGTTTGGCATATGACGCACTCACGAGTCCGCCGACTCCTCGCTCGTACCGCCGGGGCGCTCGTGCTCCTGGCCGCTCCCCTCGGGGTGCAGGCCGCCTCCGCGCACAGCCCTGCCGGGGACCGGAGAGCCATCATCACCGCCCTGAGCGACGGCGACCGCGACGCGCTCCAACAGGCGGTGGACTCCCAGCTCGCCACGGGCAGGGGCGGCCGGCAGACCGCCGCCAACGAGGTCACCTACCCGGACGGAGCGGTGGTGGTGCTCCCCTTGCCCGGGCAGGCGCAGGCACCGCCGTGGAGCGGCGACCACAGCCGTCGCGCGCCCCGGGGCCCGGACTGGAAGAACTGCCCGACGCCGGCGAGCGAGCCGTCCTACTACTGCTTCTACGCCGACAGGAACTGGGCCGGCCGGCGACTGCAGTTCAACTACTTCCACGAGGACGCCGCCGTGTACTTCACCGACTACGGCTTCCGCGACCAGGCGAGCAGCTGGGTCAACACGGCGCGCGGACTGGAGGTGATCGTGGACAACGACCCGGGCGACGGCCAGTGGCAGATGCTCTGGAAGGAACCGCCGGTGGCACTGTCCGCGTCGGTCGCGTACGACAACATGGCCGACCGGTTCTGGGCGGTCAGGCAGTAGCCACCACCCACACCGCCGAGCGCGCCACCGGTCGCCCCGCCGAGCGTCGCACCGCGGCCGGTGCCACCGCCCGCACTACCTGCCGCCGGCCGAGGCGGGAGGCGAGACCGCGCCGGTGGCAGCCGGCTCCGGCGTGACCGTGATGTAGGTCGGCGCCGGAGCCGTCTGCCGGGAGTCCGCCGCGTACCAGCCGGCACCGAACGCGACGATGCCGAGCAGGAGGCCGCCGAGGACCAGCGTGACGATGTGCTGCTTCATGGCCCAAGGGTAGGGGCGGGCCGGTCAACTTCCTTGCAGCCACGGCCCGGTGAGCCAGCTACCCGTCAAGCGGAGTTGACGCCGGACCCGGCGGCCCCTCCCGGGGTGGCCGGGTCGGGGCGGACCCGGTCGGGGTCGGTTCCGGTCAGGAAGGCAGCACGGCCACGGCCTCCACCTCCACCAGCTGGTCGTGGTATCCGAGCACCGAGACGCCGAGCAGGGTACTCGGGGCATCGTGCTCCCCCATGTAGGCGCGGTAGACGTTCCACGCCTTCACCAGGTCCGCCTGGTCCCCGGAGGCCACGTAGACGGTCGTCCGGGCTATGTCCGTGAGGGCTGCGCCCGACTCCTCCAGCACGGCGATCAGGTTCCGCATCACCTGGTGGGTCTGGCCCTCGTAGTCGCCGACGGCGACCGTCCGGCCCTCCTCGTCCAGCGGGCAGGCGCCGGCCAGCCAGAGCGAGCGGGCCGGGGCGTCCACCTCCGCCGCGTAGGCGTATTCCACCGCGCTGGTCAGCCGTGTGCTGCGGATCAGCTTGACGGCGTTGCCCATGTCGTCCTCCGACTCTCCCGACCGAACGTTCGCGCCCATCGTTGGACTCTCTTGACCGACCGTCAAACCATTTACCGGCCAACCCCCTTCCGTTTCCGGGCCCGAGCGTTCGCGAATCACCGTTGCGGGTGATGGCCAACCGGCCCGACGGCGCGGAATCCTGGTGTCTGCGCCCGGGGGCCACGCCCCGGGCGCCCCATCACCTCCAAGCGCCGGGAGGCACTGCCATGGAGCCCCAGCCGTCCGCCCTCGACCAGGCCTCCGGAGTCCGCCGGCGCCGCATGCTCGGCCTCGCCCTCGGGGCGGGCCTCGTCCCCGCACTCGGCCCGGCCGCCCAGGCGGCGTCGGACGCCCCGTCCGGGACGGTCCGGTCGCTGCCGGCCGACGCGCTGGGCCGCCGGGTCGCCGCCGTGGCGGCGAGCCAGCTCGGCGTGCCGTACGCCTGGGGCGGCGGCGACCGGCTGGGCGCGAGCCTCGGCTTCTGCGACGAGCAGAACGGCTGGCTGGACGGCGTCTGCATGGGCGAGAAGACGGTCGGCTTCGACTGCAGCGGCCTGTCGCTCTACTGCTGGTACCGGGCCAGCCACGGCACGGTGGAGCTCGGGCACTACACCGGCGCCCAGTTCAACCTCAGCGCCCCGGTGGAGCGGGACGCGCTCGCCCCGGGCGACCTGCTGTTCTTCTCCCGCCCCGACGCCCCCCTGCACCACGTCGGGATCCACGTCGGCGAGGGCGCGATGATCCACGCCGAGCGGACCGGCACCCTGGTCGCCCTGGTCGAGAACGTGCTCGACATCCCGCGCTGGGCAGGCGAGTTCGCCGGCGCCCGCCGCCCCGGACAGCCCGCCGCCTGAGGCCGACCGGCCCGACCGCCCACGGCTGGCGGGTCGGCTCACAGGCCGCGGCGCCACTCCCCCGTCCCGTGGTGCAGCCGCAGCAGCAGCGCCTGCAACACCTGCCGCTCCCCCGCGTCCAGCGGCGCGAGCACCTCGTCCTGCACCGCCCGCGCCTGCGACTCCAGCTCGGCGAGCAGCGCCCGCCCGGCGTCGGTGACGGAGACCGAGACCCGCCGCCGGTCCTCCTGGTCCCTGGCGCGCTGGACGTACCCCGCGGCGGCGAGCTGGTCGGCGACCTTCGCCAGGTCGCTCGGGTCGATGGCCAGCCGCCGTACCAGGTCCCGCTGGGGCTGCGGGCCGAAGTCGGCGAGCGCGGCGAGCACTGCCATGTCCCAGAGCCGCAGGCCGCGTTCGGCCAGCCGCTCGGCGAACCGGCCGCGCGCCGTTTTGCCGACCCGGGAGAGCAGATAGGTGCTGAGGTCCAGCAGGGTCGGGGGGAGCTCGGCTGTGGGCGGCGGGTTCTCGGAGACCATGGCGGCAGTCTAGGTTCCCTCCCTATAGTGGGTGCTGACCCATAGTGGGTTCCAACCTATAGAAGGTTTAGACCCATCAATTCGCCGGCCGACCGCCCCTGCCAGGAGTGCGCCCGTGAACGACCTGTACCCCCGCCTGCTCGTCACCCGCTTCGCGGAGTGCTTCGGCTTCTACCGCGCCGTCCTCCCCCCGCTCACCGGCGCCACCCTCGCCAAGGGCTCCCCCGAGGGGCCCTACGCCAGCTGGGACCTCGCCGACCGGACCCTCCTGGCACTCTTCGACCGCGCCGCGATGGCCGCCACCCTCGACACCGCTTCCGTCGACACCGCCACCCCCGACACCGCCTCCCATGGCAGCACAGAACCGGCCGCCGAGCCTCCCGCTCAACTCGCCTCCCCCGCACCGGACTCGGCGATGCCGGTCCTCCGGGTGGACGACGTGGACACCGCCCTCGACCTCTGCCTGCGCCACGGCGGCACCCCGGTCACGCCACCGACGGACCGCCCGGAATGGGGCACCACGCTGCGCAATGCCCATCTGCGCGACCCGGACGGCCGCCTGGTCGAGCTCCAGTCCTACTGAGAGCGCGCGTCCGAGGCCGACACCTCACGGCTGACGGCGCGTCCTCAGCATCGTGGCTCACCGGCTCGTGCCGCCACGGCCCGGACGAAACGTCCCAGCCCTTCCGGGTCGGTGTCCAGGAACAGGTTCGGTTCGATGAGCTCCACCTCCAGGACCACCGGCTCCCCGGCGTTGTTCAGCACCAGGTCCACCCGGGCGAACAGCGGGGCCCGCGGCGACGGGACCGCCGCCAGCGCCGCCGACGCGGTACGGATCTCCGCCTCGGTCGGCCGGTACGGCGCCACGCCGAGATGCGGCACCCGGTCGTTGTCGATCACGCCGGGCTCCGTCAGCAGGGCGTCCTTGCGGATCGCGTGGCTGAAGGCGCCGGCGAAGAAGACCAGAGCACGCTCCCCCTCCGCCACCCGGGGCAGATACGACTGGACCATCACGCTGCGGCCCTGGTCCAGCAGCATCCGGGCATGACGGGCGGCGTCCGCGTGCCGACCGGGCTCGTAACGCGCCGTGTCCAACGCGCCCGCGGACACCGCGGGCTTGACCACCACGCCGTCCGCCGCGCCGAAGTCCGCCGGGGAGAGCCGCGGCCGCATCCCCGGCTCGAGGAACCGGGTCGGCGCGACGGCGACCCCGTGCCGCGCGAGTTCCGTCAGGTAGTGCTTGTCGCTGTTCCAGCGGACCACGGGCGCGGGGTTCCACAGCCCGGTGACGCCCGCCGTGCTCTCGGCCCAGGCCAGGAACTCGTCGATCCGTTCCACGTAGTCCCAGGTCGACCGGATGACCGCCAGATCGAACCGTTCCCAACGGGCCCGGGCCGCGTCCCACACCACCGGCTCCGCGGACAGCCCGGCGGCACGCAGGGCCTCCACGATCACCGGGAGGTCGATGTCGTCCTCGACGCCGGCATCACTGGTCACGACCGCGATCCTGGCAACGCCCATGCACCTCTCCCGCCGCTCACCTCGGCCCGTACACCGGGGAAACCGCACGTCCGACGGCCGGCCCGCGCCGCACGGCCGCCGGAGGCGTGCGGCGCGGCCGTTCGACAGGCCGCCCGTCCCGTCTACTCCATCGGCTCCGAGAACCCGTCGGCCGGCCTGGAATCCCCGAAGTCACGGAGGGCCTCCGCCAGTTGCTCGGCCCGGTAGTCCGACGCACAGGCCCGCCCGAGATCCTGCGAAGCGGCACCCGCCCCCGGGACGTGCCCGAGCACCGCGGCGCAGTACTGGACGGCGGGGAGGGGCAGCGGGCGGAGCTCGGCCGATCCGGCCGGGGTGGCGGTTACCGCCCCGGCCAGGGCGAGGGAGCACGCCAGAACGGGAGCGGCGAGACCGCGTGGGATGCGCATCGGGGTACCTCCGTACGGGTGGGGACGGCGGGCCGTGGATGGCGGCCGCCCGGCCCATTCGACGGGCGGCCGCCATCCACGGCCCGGCCGACACACCGCGCACCGCACTAGTCGTACGTACGCCACGGCGCGGCGGCGACGCGGCCCGCCGCCGGTTCAGTCCCCCGCGCCCTCCGCACCGCTCCGCACGCCGCCCTCCCCGCCGCGCTCCGCGTCGTCCCGCGCCCACAGTTCCGCGGCGCAGGCCGCCACCCGCTCGCCGATCCGCGCCCAGGCCTCCTCGGCGGGCAGCGGCTCCAGCCGGCGGCCGTCCCGCAGCCGCAGCGCGACCCGGTCGTCCACCGCCTCCCTCGCCCCGATCACCGCCTGGTACGGCGCCAGCCGGGCCTCGCGGATCCGGGCCCCGAGGCTGCCGTGCTCGGGGCCCGCGACCTCGGCGCGCAGTCCGAGGTCCAGGCAGCGCTGCCGGAACCGCTCGGCCTGCGGCAGTTCGGCCGCGGAGACGGGCAGCAGCACGACCTGGACGGGCGCGAGCCAGGCCGGGAACGCGCCGCCGTACAGCTCGATCAGGTGGGCGACCACGCGCTCGACGCTGCCGATCACGCTGCGGTGCACCATCACCGGCCGGTGCTTGGCACCGTCCGCGCCGACGTACCGCAGGTCGAACCGCTCCGGCTGGTGGAAGTCGATCTGCACGGTGGAGAGGGTGAACTCGCGCCCGGCGCCGTCGGCGATCTGCACGTCGATCTTGGGCCCGTAGAACGCCGCCTCGCCCTCCGCCGCCTCGAACGGCACGCCGGAACGCTCCAGCACCTCGGTGAGCAGGGCGACCGCGCGCTCCCAGAGTGCCGGATCCGCCACGTACTTGCCGCCCGAGCCGGGCAGCGAGAGGCGGTAGCGGACGGGGACGACGCCGAGCGCCCGGTGCGCGTCGCGGATCGACTCCAGTGCGGCGACGGCCTCGTCGGCCGCTTGCTCCGGGGTGCAGAAGATGTGGGCGTCGTTCAGCTGGATCGCCCGGACCCTGGTCAGCCCACCCAGCACCCCGGACAGCTCGGAACGGTACATGCCGCCCAACTCGGCCATGCGCAGCGGCAGTTCCCGGTAGCTGTGGGAGCGTGAGCGGTAGATCAGCGCGTGGTGCGGACAGAGACTGGGGCGCAGCACCATCTCCTCGGAGCCCAGCTCCATGGGCGGGAACATGTCCTCCCGGTAGTGCGCCCAGTGGCCGGAGATCTCGTACAGCTCGCGCTTGCCGAGCACCGGGGAGTAGACGTGGCGGTAGCCGGCCCGGCGCTCGCGGCCGCGGATGAACTCCTCCAGGGAGTGCCGGATCGCGGCGCCGTCGGGGAGCCAGTACGGCAGGCCGGAGCCCATCAGCGGGTCGGTGTCGAACAGGTCGAGTTCGCGGCCGAGCCTGCGGTGGTCGTGCGCCGGGTGGGCATGGGCTGCCGGGGTGGGCGAGGACTGGTCGTGCGGCTGGTGGTCGTGCATGAGGGCGGTCTCCACTCGGGTCTGTGGGCGAGTGGGTCCGGGAACGGCGAAGCCCCGGGGCACTCGCCCCGGGGCTTCGGACTAGGTCAGCAGTCAGCGCGCCGGGACTCTCTCCGGCGTCGTCGTGGCGAGTGCAGCGCGCTTCATGCCTCCACGGTAGCAGTTGCGGACCGGCGGTCGCCGATCCTTTTCCGGGGCCCGTCCGCCGGGTTCAGAACAGCGTGACGCAGCCTCGCGCGGCCAGTGCCGCCAGCAGCCGGGCCGAGGGCCGCACCTCGTTCCACCGCAGGTCCAGCTTCTCCAGCGCGGGCAGCGCGCCCGGATCGGCCAGCCACTCGGGCAGTTCGGTGATCCGGTTGCCGCGCAGGTCGAGTCGGCGCAGCCGGGGAAGCCCGGCGAGCGCGGCGGGCAGTTCGGTGAGGGCGTTCTCCCGGAGTTCCAGCTCGCGCAGTTCGGCGAGCCGGCCGACCGAGTCCGGCAGGACGGTCAACTCGTTCCCGCGCAACCAGAGTTCGCGCAGCTCGCCGAGCCCGCCGATCGACTCCGGCAGGACGGTGAGCCGGTTGTGCTGCGCGCGCAGCTCGACCAGCGAGGCCAACCGGCCGACGGCGGAAGGGAGTTCGGCGAGCCGGTTCTCGCCCACGTTGAGGTAGCGCAGCGCGGTGAGCCGCCCGAGCTCCTCGGGCAGGGAGGTCAGCTCGTTGTCGTGCAGGTAGAGGAAGTCCCCGAGTCCGGTGAGGCCGAAGAGCTCGACGGGCAGCGCGGCGAGCCGGTTGTGCCCCAGGTCGAGGGTCCGCAGCCCGGTCAACCGGCCGATGCGGGGAGGGAGTTCGCAGATCCCGGTCTCGGCGAGGATGAGCACGGTCAGCTCGGTGCGGTCCCAGACCTCGGCCGGCACCTCGCCGAGCGGGCGGCGCCAGAGGTTGAGGGTCACATCGGCCACGCTCCCCGCGCCCGCGGCGTCCACCGCCTCCGTCGCGTCCGCACCGTCCCGGTCGATGCGGAACTCCGCCAGTTCCCGGCCGTACCACCGGTCGGTCAGCCCGGTGCCGGCCATCCCCAGGCGCCGGCAGACCGCCGCCGACCGGGCGTTGTCCGGAGCCAGGACGGCCCGGATCTCGGTCAGGCCGTCGGCGAAGCCCTTGGCCAGGACGGCCCTGGCGGCCTCGGTGGCGATGCCCTGGCCCCAACTGTCGGGGTGGAGGTGCCAGCCGACCTCGATCTCCCCGTCCCCGTCCGGCAGCGGCACCAGCAGGACCGTGCCCGCGACCACGCCGGTGTCCCGCCGTTCGATCGCCCAGGCACCGTAGCGCGGGTCGACGGACCGCTTCCGCGAGCGCTCGATGAAGGCCCGGGCCTCCTCGGGCCCGGTCAGCGCACGCGGTTCCCGGCCGAGCCACCGGGCGACCTCCCAGCGGGAGTAGATGTCGAGGGCGCGCTCCTGATCGGCCGTGGACATGGTCCACTGCCGCACCACCAGCCGTTCGGTGGTCAGCACCGTCTCCGAGTCCTCTTCGGCTCCCGACATAGCCCGCTCCCCTCTCCGATGATGCGTGTGGGACGACCGTACCCACCCGGGTCACCGCGCGGGGTTCCGTACCCCGTGCGCGGCCCGTTCAGCGGGCACCGGCGTGGAACAGCCCGTCCACCACCTGGTGGAGGAGTTCCTCCGGGAACTCGGCGAGCTCGCCCCGCGCCTCCTCGGTGAGCCGCATCGCGGTGGCGCCCTCGTGCAGGATGACCAGCAGGCGGGCGAGGTCGCGCGGGCGGACCCGCGAGGTGTGCTCCGGCGTCTGCTCGATGAGCTCCATCAGCCCGTCGACCAGCCGGGCCTCGTGCTCGGCCAGGCTCCGGGCGACCTCCGGGTGCCGGGCCGCGTGCAGGGTGAACTCCATCGAGAGCAGGAACCAGCCCTCGTCCTCCCGCCGCCGGTCGGCCAGTTCCCGCAGCAGCCGGGACGGGAGGTCCGGCCCGGGCCCGGTGTCCGCGAAGGCGGCCCGCAGGTCGTCGAGCAGCTTGTCGATCTGCTGGTCGTAGAGGGCGAGGAAGAGCTCTTCCTTGTCCTGGTAGTTGGAGTAGAACGCGCCGCGGGTCAGCCCGGCGCGGGCGACGATGTCACGGATCGAGGTGGCGTGGAAGCCGTGTTCGACGAACAGGGCGAGGGCGCTGTCGTTCAGGGCGGCGACGGTCAGCGGGCGCCGCTTCGTGGGTGACTTGGGCACGAACTGCGGTCCTCGGCTCTCGTTCTTCGCTCGACGGTGCCGCCGGGGCGGCGCGGCCCAGTCTACGGGCGGGCGAGGGGACGGCGCTCAGGTCGCGGGCGGCAGGTGGCGGGCCGCCACCAGCCCGGCCAGTGTCCGGAGCCTGGCGAAGTACTCGCGGCAGTACTGCTCCTCGATCAGCGGCACGACCTTGTCGAGGTCGGCGATGCGGTACCAGAGGTCGGAGATGCTGCGGCTGTCGAACTCGCCGCCCCACTCCCGGTACACGGCGCTGCCGACGGCGTCGTCCAGGCCGGTCAGGTCCACCCCCGCGATCTCCACCATGACGAAGCTCCTGGGGAACGGGGCCCTCTGGTGTTCCTCCCAGAGCCCGGTCAGCCGGTCCGGGAGCGGTTCCCCGTCCGCGGTTCCGCGGGCCGGCTCAGCCGCTCCGGCCCGCTCCGTCGCCGCCGTACCCGCCGTCGCATCCGCCGCACCCGCCGTCACGGCCGGAAGGAGCGCGGACACGGCGTCGAAGACGGCGCGCACCAGCTCGACGGCCCGGCTCGGGTACACCGTGTCGCTCGCCACCGTGCCCCGGGCGAGCGCGTCGCGCAGCCACAGGCTGTCGTCGAGTGCGGCGGCGGGCTCCGCCCCGAGGAGCCCTTCGGCGGTGGCCCGCCCGATCAGCTCCCGGAGCGGCTCCTCGACGGACAGCCGTGCCACGAGGACCTGTTCCAGGGCGAGCAGCGCGTGGGTGACGGCGGCGGTGGCGAACTCGTACCGGAAGTAGGAGTGCCGGATGAGCTCCCGGGAGGTCTCCAGGGCGCTCATGACGCCCCTCGCGGCTCCGGCCGGCACCTCAAGCCCGGCGACCAGGTCCCGCATGCCCGGGTAGTCGGGGGCGACCGACCACGCGCGGGGGTCCTGGACGGGAGACAGCGGCGAGGGGATCACCGGTGCATTCTCACCGCAGGTGGGAGCGGGTGCCACCGGTTTTCCGGACCCGCTCCCAGCCACCCGCCGCCCGCCGCCCGCCACCCGCCACCCGGCTCGGTCCCCCGGCCCGCCCCCGCGCCCGCGCCCGCCGACGCCGTCTCAGGCCGCGGCCGTGCCCCCGCCCGTGCCGTAGTCGTAGAAGCCCCGCCCGGTCTTGACGCCGAGCCGGCCGGCCCGGACGTACTCCTCCAGCAGCTCGCGCGGGCCGGTGGGCAGGCCCGGGCGCTCGGCGGCGTAGTGCTCCTCGATGTCGAGCACGACGTCCAGGCCGACCTGGTCCATCGCGCGGAACGGGCCGCCGCGCAGGCCGGTGTTGACGGACCACATGGCGTCCACCTCCTCGGCCGTGGCGACGCCCTCGGCGACCACGGCGAGCGACTCGCGCTTGATGGCCGCCCAGACGCGGTTGAAGATGAAGCCGGTGCTCTCCTTGCGCGCCTCGAACGGGAACACCCCGTGGCGCGGCAGTTCGGCCAGCAGCAGGTCGATGACGGCCCGGTCGGTGCGCCCGCTGGACATCACGTCCACCGCGTTCTGGGTGGGCGGCATGTAGAAGTGGATGTTGACCAGGCGCTCGGGCTCCCGCACGCAGTCGACGAAGCGGCTGGTCGGGTAGGACGAGGAGTTGCTGCCGAGGATCGCGTCCGGATCGGCGGTGCGGTCGAGGTCGGCGAAGACCCGCTGCTTGAGCTCCGGGCGCTCGGGCACCGCCTCGATCACCAGCCAGGCGCCGCGCAGCACCTCGGCGAGGTCGTCGCCGACGGCGACGGTGCCCGGCTCTCCCCCGCCCACCGCGGCGGCGACGGCGGGCAGTTGCTCCTCGACGTACGCGCGGGCGGCCGCGAGCTGCTCGGCCGAGGGGTCGTAGATCCGGACCTCCCCGCCGCCGGTGGCGAACATCAGGGCGATGCGGCGCCCGAGGGTGCCGGCTCCGACGACGGCGACGGGGCGGCCGGCGGGGTTGGGGACGGTGAACGGCATCGAGGTCACTTCCTTGGTTGTGCCGCGTTCCGAGGGGCCGTGCCGCGCGGGCCTCCCGTACGGGGCGTCCGTACAGGGTTTCGGCGCGGTTGCACCACAGCCCAATCGGATGCATGGTGTATCCGATACACATGGTATCCGCTTGAGGAGACCAAGCAACCCGCCGCCGAGAAGGAGCCCCCCATGCGCCCCGACCAGGTCCTCCGCCACGCCGCCACCCCGCTGACCGCCCCCGTCTACCCGCCCCGCGCCACCCGCTTCACCGACCGCGAGTACCTGAACGTCGTCTACCGCACCGACCCCGAGGCGCTGCGCGCGGTCGTCCCGGAGCCGCTGGAGATCGACGAGCCGCTGGTCCGCTTCGAGGTCATGAAGATGGGCGAGGTCGACGGCTTCGGCCCGTACGTCGAGGCCGGGCAGGTCGTCCCGGTCCGGTACGGCAGGGAGCACGGCGAGTACCTGCACGCCATGTACCTCGACAACTTCGCCGCCACCGCCGCCGGCCGCGAGCTGAGCGCCTACCCGAAGGTGATGGGCAGCCCCCGGCTGTTCACCGAGGCCGGCACCCTGATCGGCACCCTCGACCACGGCAGCCAGCGGGTCGCCACCGCGACCATGGCCTACAAGTGGCAGCCGATGGACCCGGCCGAGGCCCGCGAGCAGATCACCGTGCCCACGTACGGGGTGAAGATCGTCCCCGACTACACCGGCGGCCTGCGGGTCTGCGACCTGGTCCGGACCCGGATCACGGACGTCACCGTCAAGGAGGCCTGGACCGGCCCCGCCCGGCTCCAGCTGTCCGCGCACGTCATGGCGCCGCTGGCCGACCTGCCGGTCCTGGAGGTCGTCTCGGCCAGCCACATCCTCACCGACCTCACCCTCGCCCCCGCCACGCCCGTCCACGACTACCTGGCCGAGCAGCGCCGCACGGCCTGAAGCCCGCCGGGCGGACCGGCTCCACCGGGCCGCGGGCGCCGGAAACGGCACCGCTCCGGCCCGCCCGCGCGGTCGAGGACCAACGCGGACGAGCCGGAGCGGCGAACCCGCCGGACGGCGGGCTGGGGAGCGTCCCCGCCGGAGCGGCGAACCCGCCGGACGGCGGGCTGGGGAGCGTCCCCGCCGGAGCGGCGAACCCGCCGGGCGGCGGGCTGGGGAGCGTCCCCGCCGGACGGCGGGCGGGCGGTCAGCCGAGCTTCGGTGCCACGGCCGCCGGCCCCTGCGCCACACCCAGCTCCGGCCCCGGCTTCACCCCGGGCTTCACTCCCGGCTTCGGCCCCGGCCCGGTGCCGCAGAAGGCCTGCTCCATGAAGTCGAACTCCGCCACCAGCTGTCCGAGGTGCTGCTGCCCGTCACCGCGCGGCGTGACGGACAGCGTCATCTGCCGGTCGCCAGAGGACCACATCTGGGTGCCGTACCCGGGCACCGAGCCGTCGTGCCCGTACACCGGGCCGCAGGAGAGCTCCCAGCGGGCCAGCCCGAGGCCGTAGCCCAGCGCGGACGGCACGCCGTCGACCACGATCGGCCTGGTCGCGGTCATCTCCTTCAGCAGCGCCGGCGGCAGCAGCCGGCCGTCCAGCAGGGCCTTGTCGAAGCGGTTCAGGTCGCCCGGGGTGGAGATCAGCTCGCCCGCCGAGTTCGCCCAGGTCAGGCTCGCCACCGTGACGTCCCGGTCGCTGACGTCCTCCGGACCGGGGCCCTCGGGCAGCGTCAGGTAGCCGTGCGCGTGCGGGCCCCGGATGTCCGTGGCCGTGCCCGGGAAGTACGTGCCGGTGAGACCGAGCGGGCGCAGGACGCGCGCGGTGATCTCCTGGGCGTAGCCGCGCCCGGTCACCTTCTCGATGATCATGCCGAGCAGCGTGTAGTTGACGTTGGAGTAGCCGAACGTGGCGTCCGGCGCGAAGACCGGCGGGTGCGCCACCGAGGAGGCCACGACCTGGGCCGGGGTGATGGGCCGGGTCAGGCCGCCCTGGTCGAACCAGGCCCGGACCACCGCCGGGTCCGTCCAGTCGGGGAAGACCCCGCCCTTCTCGTTGGTGGAGTCCCAGAGGCCGGAGCGGTGGCTCAGCAGTTGACGGACCGTGATGTGGTCACCGTTCGGGACCAGTCCGGGCAGGTACCGCTCGACCGGGTCGTCCAGGCCGATCCGCCCCTCCCCGACCAGCTGGAGCACGGTGGTGGCGGTGAACACCTTGGTGACGCTGCCGGCGCGGAACCGTCCGTCCGCGCGGGCCGGCGCGCCGGTGGCGAGGTCGGAGACGCCGGACGCTCCGCGCCAGACCCCCTTCCCGTCCCTGACCTCGGCGATCGCCGCGACCGCGCCGGCGCCGGTCACCGCCCGCAGGGCCGCCGCCCGCGGGTCCCCCGGGCCCGGCCGCCCGTCGGCGGCCTCGGCCGCACCCGCCGAGACCACCGGCCCGGCCAGTGCCAGACAGACCGCCCCCACCAGCGCGGAAAGCGTACGACGTGCCATGCGACCCCACCTTCGCCGTCGGCGAGCAGTTCCTCGCCTCCGCCGCCCAGCCTCGCCGCCGTGCCGACGGCCCGTCATCCTCCGCCGGGAGGAGTCGGCCGTACGCCCACCAACGGAGGGCCTCCGCCGGAAGACGGAGGCCCTGCGGGGGCGCCGAGGGCGGCGGTGGCGGTGGGCGCGGCGGTTCCCGGCCCCGCCGGGGCCGCGCGGCGGACCCGCTACCGGGCCGCGACCGGGCGGACCGGGTGCTTGCTCAGGATGGAGACCCGGTTGAAGGCGTTGATGGTGATCGATACCCAGACCGCCGCGGAGATCTCCTCGTCGCTCAGCACCGCGCGCGCCGCGCCGTACGCGGCCTCCTGGAGCGCCGCGTCCGCCGGGGAGGTGGTCGCCTCGGCCAGTCCGAGCGCGGCGCGCTCCCGGTCGCTGAACACCTCGGTGTCGCGCCAGGCCGGGAGCACGCCCAGGCGCTGGGTGGTCTCGCCCTCGCGGATCGCGGCCCTGGTGTGCACGTGCAGGCAGTAGGCGCAGCCGTTGATCTGCGACACGCGGAGGTTGACCAGTTCGATCAGCCGCCGGTCCAGTCCGGCCTCGGCCGCGACCTCGCGGGCCGCCTCGGCGGCGGCCAGCAGCGCCTGGTACGCCCGGGGGCTCTGCTTGTCGATGAACACCCGCCGGTCCGTCGGGACCACCGTCACATCACTCACCTGGACTCCTTAGGCTGATCACAGCTGTCGCCGGCCACTCTGCCATGGCATGATAGTTGAATATAGAACTAATTGGCACCACTGGACACCCGGGAGGGACCCCACCGTGAGCACCGCCGAGACCGACCGCGTCGACACGCCCGCCACCGGCCCGCGAGTCGAGGTCCTGCCCGCCCGGGACGTGCCCCTCGGCGGCCCGCGCGCGATGACCGTACGCCGCACCCTGCCGCAGCGCTCCCGCAGCACCATCGGCGCCTGGTGCTTCGTCGACCACTACGGACCCGACGACGTCGCCACCACCGGCGGCATGGACGTCGCCCCGCACCCCCACACCGGACTGCAGACCGTGAGCTGGCTGTTCACCGGCGAGATCGAACACCGGGACAGCCTCGGCGTCCACGCCTACGTCCGGCCCGGCGAGGTCAACCTGATGACCTCCGGCCGCGGCATCGCCCACTCCGAGGTCTCCACCCCGGCCACCACCGTCCTGCACGGCGTCCAGCTGTGGGTCGCCCTGCCCGAGGAACACCGGCACACCGGACGCGACTTCCACCACCACGTCCCCGGCCCGGTCACCCTCGACGGCGGCGAGGCCCGGGTCTTCCTCGGCACCCTCGCCGGCGACACCTCCCCCGTCCCCACCTTCACCCCGCTGCTCGGCGCCGAACTGACCCTCCACCCGCACGCCACCGTCACCCTCGCCGTCGACCCCGCCTTCGAACACGGCCTGCTCGTCGACAGCGGCGACATCCGCCTCCTCGACACCCCGCTGCGCCCCGGCGAACTCGGCTACACCGCCCCCGGCCGCACCACCCTCACCCTCACCAACACCGGCGACACCGACGCCCGGCTCGTCCTCCTCGGCGGCACGCCCTTCGAGGAGCGGATCGTCATGTGGTGGAACTTCATCGGGCGCTCCCACGAGGACATCGCCCAGGCCCGCGAGGAGTGGCAGGCCGCCTCCGACCGCTTCGGCGCCGTCGACGGCTACCCCGGCGACCGCCTCCCCGCCCCGGAGCTCCCGGGCATCCCCCTCAAGCCCCGGGGAAACGCGCGCTGACCCGGGTACTTGCCGATCGGGGGTGCGGCGGGCCGGGTCCGCCGCACCCCCAAGCCGGAGTCCCCCTTCGCCCACCCCGAAGCGCCCCTGTCGACACTCGCCCCCGCACTCGACGCGTGACACCGTTCGGCCTTCCGTGACAGGGCCTGACAGGACCAATGCTGACTCAATGCCGAGTTTCCCGATGGCCCGTCAGAACCGATCGGGGCACTCAGCGCGCCCGGAACGTCATCGTCGGGCGCCGCCGCGAGAACCGCCGGATTCCCGGCACGGCCCCCTCGCCGGCTGCCGAAGGACGGTCACCACCGGAGCGGCGCAGGCCGGAGAAGACAGCCACCATCCCGTCCCGTTGCTCGCACCGACGATCTTGCTTCAAGCCAGTTATCAGGGCTGAGCCCTGGGGGACATCCCCGGCCCCCTCTGTCGGCAAGGACCCGCCGACCCGCCCCGACCCGGCGCCAGGGTGACCTCATGGCGGACGCCCCGACAACAGCAGCACCCTCGATCGAGGCGCTGGACGCCCTCGTCGAGCGCGCCTGCGAACCGCCGACCGGCACGTCCCGGGCGAAGCAACTGCGCTGGGTCGCCGGCGAACTGCGCACCGCCCTGGAGCGCGGCGCGACCGTGCCCGCGGCCGCCGGCTCACTCGCCCTGCTCTTCGCGCCGGACACCCTCGCCGCCTACCTCACAGCCGCCGAGCAGGGTCTGCTGCGGCGCAAGCCCACCGCACGACCGGGCCAAGCCTCACCCGCGTCCATGCGCGTCCGGGAGGACTGCCTCCGCATCCTCGGCGCCCGCGCCGGCACCACCGTCACGCTCCCGGACCGCAACCCGCCGCCGGTCGAGCTCCGGCCCGTGGTCGCCGCCCGTCCGCGCAGCATCCTCCTCGGCCACCTGGAACACTCGGCCCGCCCCGGCCGGTCCGACTCCCGCAGCCGGATCCTCGCGATCATCGACACCGTGCTGGACACCGGCTGCCGCGCCGGCGAACTCTGCGCCCTGCACACGGACGACATCGACCCGCACCACGGCACGATCCGCCTCACCCGCCTCCCCCAGCACCGCAACCCGCGCACCACACCCGCCACCATGACGGTCGGCCTGTCCGGCCCCACCCGGGCCGCGATGCGCCACTGGCTCACCGTCCGCAGCCACCTCGTCGCACGCGACATCACCCAACCCGTCGGCCCGGGCAACGAGACCACCGACGCCCTGTGGGTGAGCATCGCCCCCAGCGGCCACCCCCGCCCCGGCCTACCCCTGCACTTCCGCGGCCTGGCCCGCGCCTACGCCCGCGCCATCCACGACCTCAACACCGAGATGGCCGCAGAACCCGGCTGGCAACCCCTGCCCCGACGCATGGAACAACTACGCCGCGCCATCGAACTCGAACCCGCCGACCCCGACGGTGCGACCCTCCGCCGCACCCGCACCCCTGCCACCGGCCCCGATGCAACGGCACCGGATAGTCAATTCGGACCTATGGACGGCTCTGTCCCGCAGTCGGTGACAGCGAAGCGCGACAGGAGTCGTAGACAGGTCATATGAGATGCGCCAACGCGCCTGCAAGAACAGCCTTACCCGGTGTCAACACTGGTCGTCGAGAGCGTGACGGACGAGGTCGAGGTCGTCCGGCTGCCGGCACGGACCCGGGACGATAGAGCCGAGAGCAGCCCTCCGGGCGTCCTGTCGCAGCACCGCATGCTGACCGGCCCGAAACTCGGCTGGCGACCGAAGGAAGTCGACCTGCCACGCGCTCCCCTCGATCACGGCGCCCGGCACATCGAACACCCTGCACTCATCGTCGCCTAAGCGTGACTGTCAGTGCCGTCTGGGACTCTGGCGCGTCCGGCCAATGACAGCTGAGCGGGAGGGAAGGCGAGCAGTGAACGAGCCAGCGCAGGTCTACGTGGTCGTCGACGCCAGCAGGCACGCTGGGAAGGTGGGGCTCTCCGGCACTTCGTCGAACACGCGTGTACTTCAACATGCCGGATACGGATGGGTGTTGTACCGCTCGCTGATCCTGCCCACACGCGAGCAGGCCGCCCAGGTCGAGGTCTTGGTCAAGGATGTTCTTCAGCTCCGCGGACTCCTCGGCTTCCTGCGGCCCGACCAGATGCCCCAGAACGGATACACGGAGACCTTCGACATTCGGGTGATCTCACCGGCTGAGGTGTTCAGCATGATCACGGGCGGAGCTGCGCTGCTGCCGCCGGTAGCTGCACCAGCTACCGAGTTGGCAGCTGCGCCTGAACTCGCAGAGCTGGCCGCCCCGAAAAAGGGCCGGTTCGCCAAGCTGAAGGACAAGTTCCTCCGCAAAGCCGGCAATTCACCGGTTCCGACCACACCTGTGGCACCGAAGCCCGAGGCAAGGGTCCCCGCGCCCTCTCCAGTCGAGCCCATCCCGAGGCCTCGCGGCGGGACCAGACGATGCCATCGACCTCCGGGATCGCACGCGACGAACCGGTCGAACCTGCCCTTGAAGCGAGGAGCGAGTCGAACGCCCGGCTTGCTACCAGGACCTCCTATCGAGAGGACCCCTACACGGCCCTCTGGAGCACGTGCTCTCGATGCGGGTCTGTCATCCAGACCTTGCTGGCAGTGGTCGCCTGGTCCTCGCCACAGTGCCTGACATGCCGACGGGACACCAGCCTCATGGGCGAGCGGACGAAATGGTCCGGACTCGCTGTGACCACACGAACCCGACGCAAGCGCCCGGACACCGCCCATCGATTCTCCCTGGTGGCTTGGGAGAAGAACAACGAACACGTCAGCGATACGCTGCGGGGCGCCCATCAGAAGCTTCCCAACGGGGCCTTCGGGTTCATCCCCACAGCCGAGCCCGAACTCCTCGCGCAATCCGTCATGTACCGCCTAGAGGTCGACCATGGTCTGACACTGGAAGAAAGCAACGAACAGGTTTACCGGTGCCGGAGCTACTACCTCGATGCCCAGTACGTACTCATGGTGGCTCAGACCGAACTGCTGCTCCTCAACAGCGCTGCCGAGGCCGTCACCGAAGAGGCAATCACGCCGGAACTTGAGCGCACTCTCCGCTCCACCGTGCGGGACAGGTGGGCCCCACCGGAAGAACTCCTCAGGTGGGTGGGCGACCAGTACGACGGGGACCTCCCGGTACCTGAGTGGCGCCTTGCCGTCAGCTGGACGCCTCGTGCATGACCGGATGCAAACCAGAATCACCGTGCTGTCAAGGCCCAGCCCGAGCAGTACTTCCGGCAACGGCCGCGTGGGCGTGCAGTCCGGGATCATGCTCGGCTACGGCAGTCAGATGAGCTCGGCCAACTCGGCGACGAGAGCGGCCTTGGGCCGGGCAGCACTGATGATCTTGACGGTCTACCCGCTCTGGAAGACGAGCAGGGTGGACAGTGACAGCACGCCGGGAATTGAGCGTGCTTTCGGGCTTGCGTCGGCGTCGACCTTGGCGATGGTGGGCCTGTCTCCGCACTTCGCATCTCGATCTACTCCAGAACCCGGGTGATCTGACGGCAAGGCCCGCATCAGGCGGCCCGAAGGTCGACCAGCACGTGCTTGTCGCTGCCCAGGACGTTGGCGGCGGAGGTCTCGTCGATGATGGTGACCGCGGCACCGGCCATGAGTGGCTCCGCAAGCCTGTCGGCGGCCCGGGCGGCTGCCCGCCCGGGCCGAGCAGGAGGAGCGGCAGCCGTCAGATGGCCGGTTCGAACTCCCCGACTCCCTCGTCGAGTTCACTGTTGCTCACGTCCTCCAGCGCTGCCAGGTGGCGCTCGGCGTCCAGCGCGGAGGAGCAGCCGGTGCCGGCGGCGGTGATGGCCTGGCGGTAGGTGTGGTCCACGACGTCGCCGGCGCCGAACACGCCGGGGATGTTGGTCCGGGTGGAGGGGGCGTCGACCTTGAGGTAGCCCTCGGCGTCCAGGTCCAGCTGGCCCTTGAAGAGCTCGGTGCGCGGGTCGTGGCCGATCGCGATGAACAGGCCGGTGACGGCCAGCTCGCGGGTCTCGCCGGTGGTGCCCCCGTCCTTCGTCACCGTGCGCAGGGTGACGCCGGTCAGCTTGGGGTCGCCGTGGATGGCCTCGACCGCGCTGTCCCACTCGAAGCGGATCTTCGGGTCGGCGAAGGCACGCTCCTGCATCGCCTTGGAGGCGCGCAGGGTGTCCCGGCGGTGGATGATCGTGACGCTCCTGGCGAAGCGCGAGAGGAAGGTCGCCTCCTCCAG
>NZ_JBSFWR010000110.1:0-27689 GCF_053594915.1 Kitasatospora sp. NPDC002543
CGGCGGGGACGGTCCCGTACCGTCCCCGCCGCGCCCCGGCCGTCCGCCGTCTTCCCCCCACCCCTTCGGAGAGCCCCGCATGACCCCCGACGCCCCCTGGCTGATCGCCGGACTGGGCAACCCCGGCCCGTGGTTCCGGCTCACCCGCCACAACGCCGGCTTCCTGGCCGTGGACCGGCTGGCCGAACGGCACGGCGCCCGCTTCCGCCGACGCGGAATCGCCACCCTGGCCACCGAGATCGGCGTCGACGGCCACCGGGTGCTGCTGGCCAAGCCGCTGTGGTCCATCAACCTGTCGGGACGCCCGGTGGCCGCCCTGCTGCGCCGCCACGACGTCCCGGTCGAACGGCTGGTGGTCGTGCAGGACGACCTGGACTTCGCCTTCGGCTCCGCCAGACTCAAGCGCGGCGGCGGCCCCGGCGGCCACAACGGCGTGCGCTCCGTCGGCGAGGCGCTCGGCACCCGGGACTTCGTCCGGCTGCGCTTCGGCGTCGGACGCCCCCCGAAGGGGCAGAGCGTCGGGGACTTCGTGCTGAAGAAGTTCTCGGACGACGAACTGGCCGCACTGCCCGTCGAGTTGGACCGCTGCGCGGACGCCCTGGAGACCCTGGTGCGACGCGGCCTCAACCGCGCGCAGGACGCACTGAACGCCCGCACCGACGCGTAGGGGACGTCTGCTCGTCGGCCATGTCGCGGGACACCGGAGATATCCGCCGGGGCCTGGGCGGTGGCCCGCCCACTGCCGCCGGCACCGGGCCGAGCCAGGGACCACCGGTGTTCGGCCCCTGACAGACCGCCCATGGCCGCCCGACCCCCTGGTCCGCGGACGGCGCCCGGGCCACCGCGCCCTCGCCGCCGCCGCACAGGCCCCGATCCGACATCGAGCGATTGCGCCGCGCCTGACTCCACGACCGTGCGCGCCCACCGGCACGCCACCGCCAAAGGGGGCACGGGCAAAGGGCCTTGGGCCGCCCGCGCGGCGGACAGACCGGCGGGGTCAGTCCGGCCTCGACGGCCGCTCGCCTTCCCCCTGACCGGCGGCACCCGCAACGACGGACCCGGGTGCCGCGGCCGGCAAGGGCCGCCGCCCACGCGCCTTCCGCGCCCACTCGGCATCGCCCACACCACCCCCGAACGCCTCGACCAGCCCGACCACCGGATCCACGACCTCGTCGAACGCCGCCCTCCGCCGCCTCGGGCAAAGGCGCGTCCTCGCCACCCGCCACGACAGGCCCCCGCCTACCACCGAGCGGCCCCCCACCATCGCCGCCACCCCGTACGGGCGGGGTGCTTCGGGCTGAGCCGATGCGGGCGGAGACGTTCACGGGGCGCGAGAGCCCGGAGATCGTCGCGGTGCCGCGCAACGCCGAAGCGATGATCGAGGTCGCGATGATCCGCCTCATGGCCGGCCGCCTCGCCGACGGGGAGGTCGAACCCCGAGGCCCCATCGAGACCGAAGCAGCCCGCCGCCTCGCCGACGACCTCAAGAGCGAGTGACCACCCGGTTTTCTCGGGCCCGGGTGGGGCGGGTGAGCAGTGCGGCGGCCGCCGCGACGGCGGCGAGGAGGTACAGCACCGTCCGCCCACCGGACTCGGCGCCCGCCAGGTGGACACCGAGGACGGACAGTGCCATGCCGAGCGCCGTGCCGAGGCTGCGGGCCATGTTGACCATGCCGCCGCCGACCGCCGAGCACTGCGCCGGTATCGCCCGCATCACCAGGGCGTTGTTGGCGGGCAGCAGCAGGCCCAACCCGTACCCCGCGAGCAGCAGCGGGAGCGCCGCCACGTCCGAGGCCGGCAGCAGGGCGAACAGCAGCAGTCCGGCGGCGGCGAGCAGCGCGCCGAAGCGGCACCTGGTCACGTCCGACCAGCCCCGGGGCAGCAGTCCGCCACCGACGGTCGCGGCGAAGGCGAACGCGGCGGGCAGCAGGGTGACCACCAGGCCCGCGTGGGCGGTCGACACACCGGCACCGGCGAACAGCACGGGGCCCAGCACCAGCGGGCAGAACAGCAGCAGGTAGCCGATCAGCGCCACCGCCAGGCCGGAGCGCACGCCCGGGGTGTTGACCAGTCCGGGCGCCAGGATCGGCCGGGCGGCCCGCCGCTCCTGGCGCACCAGCGCGACGGTCAGGGCGGCGGAGACGAGCAGCAGGGCGGCCACCGCCCAGCCTGGCAGGGGCAGCCCGGACGCGGTGGACAGGGCGAGCAGCAGGGAGGTGGTCGCGCCGGTCAGCAGCAGCATGCCGGGCAGGTCGACGCGAGCGTCCTCGCGGGACTCTGGCGTGCGGGACTCGGCCGAGCGGAACTCTGCCGTGCGGGACTCGGCCGCGCGGAACTCGGCCGCGCGGGACGCGTAGGGGCGGGGGGTGCGGGGGGACCCGTTGAGGCGGGGGCCCGGCACGGCGGCCGGGGCGCCGGCCGCCCGGGTGCGGGGCAGCAGGTACCAGCCGGCCAGGATGCCGAACACCGCGATCGGCACGTTGACCCAGAACACCCAGCGCCACGAGGCGTGTTCGACCAGCAGCCCGCCGAGGCTGGGCCCGAGCGCCAGGCCGAGACCCTGGGCGGAGGCCTGGATGCCGAGCGCGCGCCGCATCGCGTGCTCGGGCACGCCGCGCGCCACCAGGGCCACGCTGTTGGCCTGCATCATCGCGGCGCCGACCGCCTGGACGGCGCGGCAGCCGACCAGGACCCAGAGGCTGCCGGCGAATCCGGCGCCCAGCGAGGAGAGGCCGAAGACCGCGAAGCCGCCGATGTACATCGTCTTGCGCCCGACCAGGTCGGACAGCCAGCCGATCGGGGCCAGCAGGGCGACCAGGACCAGCAGGTAGGCGAGAGCGACCCATTCGACGACGGCGAAGCTCGCGTCGAAGTGGCGGCCGAGGGCGGGGAAGACCAGCGCGATGACGCTGGCGTCCAGCTGGCCGAGGAAGGCGCCGAGGCAGACCGTGCCGACCGCGAGCCAGTGGGCGTGGCGCCAGCCCGCTATGCCGCGCGGCCGGGGCCGCTCGGTGAGCAACCGCGAGGCAAGGGCAGTGGCGTTCATGCCACAAATATATCGGATACAGATATGTTCGTGCTACGAGCAGTTCGCTCTACGACAGGAAGGGTCCCGCAGTGCGGACGGTGCCGGACGGCACCCGACGGACACCCGCCCCAAGACCCGCCGCAGACCCGCCGCAGAGCCACGGCACGGCGCGGCCCCACCCCCCGAACCGGCCCCTGAACCGACACCCGAACCGGCCGCCGAACCGCCCCGTACCAGGAGATACGCTGTCCGCCATGCCGTCGTCACCACACGTTCCCGACCCCGCCACCGGAAGCCCCGACCCGGCGGTCGAGCACGCCCGGCAACTGACCGACACTGTCACCCGGCTGCGCCGCGCACTGCGCAGCAGCATCCGCACCGACTACCCGTGGGAGTCCCTGCCGATGGCGCAGGTCGAACTCCTCCAGACACTGGCCGCCGCACCACTGCGGGTCGGCGAACTCGCCGCGCGCCAGCGGCTCGCACCCAACACCGTCAGCGGACTGGTCGGAAAGCTGCTCGACGCCGGCTTCGTCGACCGCCAGGCCGACCCCGGCGACCGCCGCACCGCCCGGATCGCCCTCACCCCGGCCGGACGGCGACAGCTGGACGACTGGCAGCACGCCCACGAACGCCGCATCGCCGCCGCGCTCGGCACCCTCGACCCGGCCGACCGCGCGGCGGTCGTCGGCGCCCTGCCCGCCCTGGACCAGCTCGCCCGCGCCCTCGCCCAGCCGGGCACCGCCGCACCCGAGCAGGGGCCCCCGACCGACTGAAAACCACTGGTCACCCGGGCCCCCCGGCGCTACCGTCCCCGGCATGACCACGGCAGAGGTACGCATCGAACCCTGGACGGACGACGACCTCGCGCTGCTGCGCCGGATCAACACCCCGGAGATGAAGAAGCACGTCGGCGGGCCGGAGAGCGAGGAGCAACTGCTCGTACGGCACCGGCGGTACCTGGACTTCGTCCCGTCCGGGCTCGGCTGCATGTACCGGATCGTGCTGCTGCCCGACGGCGAGGCCGTCGGCTCCGCCGGTTCGGTCGGTTCGGTCAGCTCCGTCGGTTCGGTCAGCTTGGTCAGCTCGGTCAGCTCCGTCGGTTCGGTCGGTTCGGTCGGCTACGGCACCCGGACGTGGGAGGGGCGGACCGTCCACGAGATGGGGTGGAACGTGCTGCCCGGCTTCCAGGGCCGGGGCATCGCGGTCGCCGCCGCCCGCGCGGCGGTCGCGGCCGCCCGCCGCGAAGCCGCGCACCGCTACCTGCACGCCTTCCCGTCGGTGGGCAACCCCGCCTCCAACGCGGTCTGCGCGAAGGCCGGGTTCACCCTGCTCGGGGAGACGGAATTCGAGTTCCCGCCCGGGCGGTTCATGCGCAGCAACAACTGGCGCGTGGACCTTCGGAGTTGAGCACCCGACGCAGGCCCGGCGGCCGTCCGGCGGGGCCCGGTCGGCATCCGGCGGGGGCCGGCGGTCAGAACAGGGTGCCGCCCTCCAGGTCCAGCAGCCAGCGCTTGCGGTCCACGCCCGCGGCGAAGCCGGTGAGCGCGCCGTTGGCGCCGAGCACCCGGTGGCAGGGGCGGACGATCAGCAGCGGATTGGCGCCCACCGCGCCACCGACCGCCCGGACCATGCGCGGCTCCTGCCCGGCCAGCTCGGCGAGTTCGCCGTAGGTGACGGTCTTGCCGTACGGGATCTCGTCCAGCGCGGCCCAGATCCGGCGGCGGAACTCGGTGCCCTCGGGGGCGAGCGGGAGGTCGAAGCCGGTGCGCCTGCCCTCGAAGTAGGCGGTCAGCTGGGCCACCGGCTCGGCGAGCGCCTCCGGGTCGAGCACCCAGTCGTCGGCGGGCTCGGCCAGCGCGTACTTCTGGCCGGGCGCGGTGACGGTGGCCAGCGCCGCCGGCCCGCCGTCCTCCGGCAGCACCCCGCTCAGCAGCAGCCGGCCGAAGGGGCTCTCCATGGTGGTGTAGACGGTGGTGCTCATGCTCGTCCGTTCTCCGTTCCGGTGCCCGTACCGCCGGTGTCGCCGGTACTGCCGGGGTCGATGCTGTTGATGCTGTCGGTGGCCAGGTTCTCGGCGGCCGGGCTCTCGACGGCGGGGCGCTTGACGACGGGGCCGTCGGCGGCCGTGCTCGCGAGGCCGGCCCACAGTCGGTGGACCGCGTAGGAGCGCCACGGGGCCCAGGCCTCGGCGGCGCGGGCGGCGGACTTCGGGTCCCCGGCGGCGCCGAGGCGGAGCAGGCCGTGCTTGACGCCCACGTCGCTCGGCAGGAAGACGTCGGGGTCGGCCAGGGCCCGCATCCGCAGGTAGCCGACCGTCCAGGGGCCGATGCCGGGCAGGCCCAGCAGGCCGGCCGCGGCCTCCTCCCGGTCGACCCCGCTGTCGAGCCGGACCACGCCCTCGGCCAGCGCGGCGCACAGGCCGGTGAGCGCGCGCCGACGGGAGGCGGGCATCGCGAAGTCCTCCGGGTCGGCGGTGGCCAGGGCCGCCGCCGTCGGGAAGAGCAGACGCAGGCCGCCACTGGGCTCGGGCAGCTCGGTGCCGTACTTCGCGGCGAGCCGTCCCGCCAGGGTGCGGGCCGCGACGACACTGATCTGCTGGCCGAGGACCGCGCGCACGGCGAGCTCGTGCGGGTCCACGTGGCCGGGCGAGCGCAGGCCGGGGCGCTCGCGGACCAGCGGGCCCAGCAACGGGTCCGCGCCGAGCTGCTCGTCGATCGCCAGCGGGTCGGCGTCCAGGTCGAAGAGGACGCGCAGTCGCTGGACGGCGGTCGGCAGATCGCGCAGGTCGGCGAGCAGCAGGCGGCAGTCGAGCCAGCCGCGGGTGGGCGGCTCGCCCGGCGCCAGGCCGTCGACCTCGGCGATGCCGTGGCCGTACGGGAGCGCGAGGGTGCGGCGGTACACGCGCACGCCGGGGCGCGCGCCGGGGACGACCTCCTCGACACCGGGGACGGCGCGCAGGGCGAGGAAGTCGATCAGGTGCTCGCTGTCCAGCGCGCCGCGGTAGGCGAGGCGCAGCGTGAGGCCGCCGGCCGGGGTCGCGGTGCGGCGGCCGGCCGCGACCTCGGCGCGCAGGCCGCTCGGGGTGCGGTCGTAGACCTCGCGCACGGTGTCGTTGAACTGGCGGACGGAGGCGAAGCCGGCCGCGAACGCGATGTCGGTGACGGGCAGTTCAGTGGTCTGGAGGAGCAGGCGGGCGGTCTGCGCGCGGCGGGCACGGGCCAGCGCGATCGGACCGGCGCCCAGCTCCGCGGTCAGCTGGCGCTGCAGCTGGCGGGAGCTGTAGCCGAGGCGGCCGGCCAGTCCGCCGACGCCCTCGCGATCCACCACGCCGTCGCCGATCAGGCGCATCGCCCGGCCGACCAGGTCGGCGCGGTGGTTCCACTCGGGCGAGCCCGGCACGGAGTCGGGCCGGCAGCGGCGGCAGGCGCGGAAGCCCGCCCCCTGAGCGGCCGCGGCGCTCGGGTAGAAGACGCAGTTGACCCGCTTGGGAGTCACGGCGGGGCAGCTCGGACGGCAGTAGATGCCGGTGGAGGTGACCGCCGTGAAGAAGACCCCGTCGAAGCGGGAGTCGCGGCTGTCCACGGCTCGGTACCGGATGTCGTCGTCGATCACGATGTCCAGTCTGCGGCACTGGGCGGGGGGTGACTGGCGGGAATCGGACATCGCCGTTGATCGCCGCTTCGGGGGCCCTCCCCCTCCCCCCCCCTCCCCCTCCCCCCTCCCACCGCCACTCTCTACCCACCACCTCACCCCCACGGGCCAGGGGCCACGGGCCTACGCTCCGAAACCCGTACCCGGCGCCCATGGCCGAGCTCGGTGTGGAGGCCGAGGCCCAGCCAAGCCCGAGGCCCAGCCAGCCCCAGCCCCAGGGCCAGGGCCAGGGCAGAATCAGGGCCGAGGCACAGCCGGGGCCAGGACCGAGGCGGGACCGGGACCGGCCGGGCACCAGGGCCCGAGCCCGGGTACCCAGGCACCCCGGGCACCCCGCAGGCCCCACCGGCCCACCGGCCCACCGGCCCACCGCCCGAAATTCACGAGCTCGCAGGACGTCCCGCCGTTAACCTCGCGGCATGAGCGAGCAGCAGTCCTACACCGGCCCGGACGACCCGCGCGTCGTCGCCCTGCCTCCGTCGGAGTTCGCGTTTCCCGGCCCGCTGCGGGACCAGCTGGTCGCCGCGATCCTCGCCGGCGTCAAGACCAGCACCACCGGCCTGGTCGCCGACTACGAGCACGAGGGCGAGCCCCTGCCGCTGCCCGGTGAACGCTCCGCGGTCCTCGACTCGGACGGCCGCAGGGTCGCCGTGATCGAGACCACGGACGTCCGGGTGGTCCCGCTCGCGGAGGTCGACCTCCAGCACGCCCTGGACGAGGGCGAGGGGTGCACCAGCGTGGCCGAGTGGCGCGCGGTGCACGAGCGGTTCTGGAGCAGCCCGGAGATGCTCGACGCCCTCGACGACCCGGGTTTCACCGTGGACGACAGCACCCCGGTGGTCCTGCAGCGCTTCCGAGTGGCCACCGACCTTCGCTGAAGCCGAACCGGACGGGCCCGACCGGGGCCGCACGGCGGCCGCCGTGCGGCGGCCGGCCGGCGCCGGGGCTCATCGCTTCACCGGACCTCCCGCGGCTCGCATCGACTTGCTGATCGTCTTCCACTTCTTCAGCCGCGCCTTGGCCACTCGGGCGTCCGTACGCGAGGCGATCCAGTCGTTCTCGCGCTGGAGCTTGAGGTAGCTCTCCATCCGGCGCTGGGGCAGGGTGCCGTCGGCCAGCGCCGCCTGCACCGCGCAGCCGGGCTCGGTGTGGTGGCCGCAGTCGTGGAAGCGGCAGTCCTCGGCCAGCTCGGCGATGTCGGCGAAGGCCAGGTCCACGCCCTCGCCACCGTAGAGGCCGACCTCGCGCAGCCCGGGGGTGTCGATCAGCACGCCCCCGCCCGGCAGCGGTATGAGTTCGCGGGTGGTCGTGGTGTGGCGGCCCTTCTGGTCGACCGCGCGGGCCTCCTGGACCGTCATCACGTCCGAGCCGACCAGCGCGTTGGTGAGCGTGGACTTGCCGACGCCGGACTGGCCGATCACCGCGGTGGTACCGGGGGTGCAGGCGCGGAGCACGTCCATGCCCTCGCCCGTCTCGGCGCTCACCACGACGACCGTGACCCCGGGGGCGACGGCCTCGACGTCGGACCGGATGAAGTCGGCGTCGTCGACGAGGTCGGCCTTGGTGAGGACGACCAGCGGTTCGGCGCCGGACTCCCAGGCCAGGGCGAGGAAGCGCTCGATCCGCCCGAGGTCGGGATCGGTCGCGAGGGAGGAGGCGATCAGCACGGTGTCGACGTTGGCGGCCAGCACCTGGCCGTCGGAACGCTTGCCGGCCACCTTGCGGATGATCGCGGTGGAGCGCGGCAGCAGCGCGACGACGGAGGCCATCGGCTGGGCGTACGGGTCGACCGCCGCCCAGTCGCCGGTGCACGGGCAGTTGATCATGTCGGCGTCGCCCACCGGCCGGGTGTCGAACCGGACGGTGGACGGCTCGCCCGTCTCCGGGTCGGCGATCACGGCGTCGCACTGGCCGCGGTCGACCCGGACGATCCGCGCCGGGAGCAGCCCGGCCTCAGCGAACGGGGTGAACAGCTCCGCCAGCTCGGCCGTCCAGCCGTAGCCGGTCAGCGCCGAGGCGTCGGTGGGGAGCGAAGAGGAGGAGGAAGAGAACGACGGAACGGAGGCAGCGTTGAACAACGCAGTGGCCCTTCGGGAGGAGATGACCCCGGCGGGCTACGGCTGGCGCGAAGGGCTCAGCCGGCGGCCGGGAAAAGGAGGTGAACGCGAGCGCTGCCCTGGGCAGCTATCGGGGCGACAACGACCACGGGGGTTCACCTCCTGCTCTCTATTCCTCGGGCGGCCCAATGGCCCCCGAACCGGACGTGTCACACGCTAGCGGAGCGGGGGGTTGTGGCCAACCTATTTTTGACCTGCGGAAACGTGGCACGGGAAGGTCAGGAAGACGCCAGGGGGCCACAATTGGCCCGCCGCAGACGAGCACTCGCGCACCCTGCGCCCACCAGCGGCCACCAGCGGCCACCCGACGCCTCAGCGCCCCTGCCCGCCGTACCGGTGCTTGAGGGTGGGATCGTCCAGCCACCAGGGCCGCATCCCGGTCTCCTCGTCCTGCGGCCGCCCGGCCGCCCGGGCCTCGGCGGCCGCCTCCGCGAAGCGGGCGTCCAGCTCGGCGTCCACCGCCTCGTTCTCCTCCCGCCCCTGCACCACCATCCGCCGCACCAACGCGGCCAGGAACGGCAGTCCGACCAGGTCCCCCAGCACCCAGAAGGCGTTGCCTCCCCAGGTCTGATCCTGCGCCAGGCTCGGCCCCCACGGCCGCCCGAGCGCCGCGTAGTGGTGCTCGGCGACCAGGTGCCCGCCGTAGATCAGCACGATCCCGAGGCCGGCGTCGAAGATCACCTCGGCGAAGGTGATGAACAGTCCGACCAGGTGCGGGTACTCGTGCCCGACCGGGTCGAGCTGCAGGCGCGGCCAGAAGTAGGCGAGGCCCAGCAGCACCAGCGCCAGGTGCAGCACCACGTTCCCGACCCCGCTGGACACCGACCACGCGTACCAGGGGGTGAAGTAGAGCAGCCACGGCGGCGCCATCAGCAGCGCGGTGGAGACCGCCGGGAACATCAGCACCTTGGACGGACGGCTGCGCAGCGCCCGCAGGACGCGCTCGCGCCGGGCCGCCGGTGCCGCCTCGACCAGCAGCGAGACCGGTGCGCCGAGTGCGAGCAGCAGCGGGACGACCATCAGCAGCAGCACGACCTGCACGGCCCGGTCGGTGAAGAGGATCCGGTCGTACACGCCGAGGCCGGAGCAGGTGCACCAGATCCACAGCAGCAGTCCGCCGAGGAACGCCGCGGTCCGGGAGGGCCGCCAGCGTCCGCCGACCGGCACCGCGCCCGGCCACCCGCCGCCGGAACCGGCCACCGGCCGTTCACCACCGCCGCCCCCGGCCGCGCCCCCGACCCCGCCGGCCACCGGCCGCCCGTCAGCGGAGCACCCGCCGCCGTCCCCCTCCGCCGCCCGGTTGACGCGCCGCGCCGACGCCAGGTACCAGGCGCCGAGCAGCACCGCGAGCACGAGCACCAGGGGCTCGACCGTCCAGGAGGTCGCCAGGTCGGACCACCGCCAGGCCGGCGGCCCGCTGTAGGCGAGCACCGAGGCGGGGCCGACCGGACCGCCACCCGGGCCTCCGACCGGACCGCCCATCGGACCGCCCACCGGGGCGACGCCCCGGCCCGCGCCCAGGAGGACCGCCGCGCCGTCCACCACCGTGCCCATCCGCCCGCGCACCCCGCTCGTCCCGCTCGTCCCGGTGGCCCCCGCCGGTCGGTGGGGCCGCCGCCGGGGCTCCCCGGCGCCCGGCCATGATGTCCCCGCGCGACGGCCCCGCCGGATCCGGGGCCCACCTCTATACCCGCACCTGAACAAAGCTTTACCGATCCCCAACAAAGCTTTGCCCAGGCAAAGTTCTGCCCTCGGACCCCCTGTTCCGGCAACCGCGGCGAAGACACAAACGTCTGGCAGGATGCACCGTCGGCGAGACCCGCCACGTGGTCGACAAGGGGAAATCTAGAGGTGCGAACGACTGCACGCGGCGACGGCCGCCGGCTCGCGGCGCGCCACCGCAACATCGAACTGGGCCTGCTGGCCCTCGCGGTGGCCGTCTGTCTGGCGGGACACATCGAAGCCGGCCTGGCGCTCACCGGCAGGATGCCGTCCGGGCTGCCGGTGCACGCCCTGTCGCTGGGCGCGCTGGCCGGGGCGGCCCACCTGGCGGTGCGCCGGTTCGCGCCGTACGCCGATCCGCTGATCCTTCCGCTGAGCGTCTTCCTGACCGGCTTCGGGCTGGTCCTGCTGGACCGGCTGGACTTCAGTTACAAGGCCGCGCACGCCGCCAAGGGCGACTATCAGAAGCTCCCGGCCGCGCCCTCCCAGCTGATGTGGGTGTTCCTCTCGGTGGCGGCGGCGCTCGCGCTGATCGTCTTCGTCAAGCACCACCGCTTCTTCCAGCGCTACGTCTACCTGCTGATGGCGGGTGCGCTGATCCTGCTGGCCGCGCCGGTGTTCTCACCGGGCGACAGCTTCGGCGCCAAGCGCTGGATCCGGCTGTTCGGGCTCTCCTTCGAGCCGGACGAGTTCGTGAAGGTCGCGATCACGATCTTCTTCGCGGGCTACCTGATGGCCTCCCGGGACGCCCTGGCACTGGCCGGGCGCAAGGTCTGGGGGCTGACGCTGCCGCGCGGACGGCACGCCGGACCGGTGCTGGCGATCTGGGTGGTCAGCCTGCTGGTACTGATCTTCGAACGCGACCTGGGCACCTCGCTGATCTTCTTCGGTGTCTTCATCGTGATGCTGTACGTGGCGACGGAGCGCACCAGCTGGGTGGTGCTCGGCCTGCTGATGGCGGTCGGCGGCGCGGCCGTGGTCGGCACCGTCGAACCCCACGTGCACGGCCGGGTCGAGGCCTGGCTGCACCCGCTCGACTACTACAAGCCGGTGCACGACAAGGCGATCTCCGAACAGCCCGCCGAGGCGCTGTTCAGTCTGGGCACCGGGCACCTCACCGGGACCGGTCTCGGCTCCGGACGGCCCTGGCTGATCGGCTTCGCCGGGCGCAGCGACTTCATCTTCACCACCATCGGCGAGGAGCTGGGCCTGGCCGGGGTGACGGCGATCCTGCTGGTCTACGTGCTGCTGATCCAGCGCGGTCTGCGCACCGCGATCGGCCTGACCGACCCGTTCGGCAAGCTGCTGGCCACCGGTCTGTCGGCGGCGCTGGCGCTGCAGGTGTTCGTGGTGGTCGGCGGGGTGAGCGGGCTGGTCCCGCTGACCGGCAAGGCGCTGCCGTTCCTGGCCGCCGGCGGTTCGTCGCTGCTGGCGAACTGGCTGATGGTGGCCCTGCTGATCAAGCTGAGCGACTCCTCCGGACGCACCGCGCTGGACCCGGCCCAGCCCGACCCCGAACCGCTCCCGGTCCAGGCCCGCCCGGTCGGGGCGGCCGCGCCGGCCGAGCCCGGCCCGAACGGCGGCACCCCCGGCGGCTCCTACGACGGCTTTCCCGACGGCATTCCCGACGGCCGGTACGACCCGTCGGCCCAGACCGTCCTGACCCCGGCGCCACCTCCGGACCGGTCGCCCGCCACCCTCGGCACCTCCGCCCCGGCCCCCGTGGCCCCGACCGAGCCTCACCCCACCCACGGCCACGGCCATCCGCCGGACCGGGCCGCCGACCGGCCGGCCCACTGACGCGACAGGGCCCCTCCCGCACCCGCGGGAGGGGCCCCGCCCGTCCGCCCTGTCCGTCCTGTCCTGGTTCCGGTCCTGATCCTGTCCGTTCCGTCCTGCCCGTCCCGCCTACCGCTGTTCCCACGGCGGCCGGGGGGGCCGCGGCGGATACCCGGGCACCTGCTGCCCGGGCGGCCCCGGCTGCGTACCCGACGGCGGCGGACCCGACGGCGGCTGCGGCGGCCCCCCGGACGGCGTCCCGCCCGCCGGCCCCTCGCCCGGCCGGTCGCTGTCCGGCGGCGGCGGGGCCGGCCGGTGGTGCGGCCCGCCCCGGGCGGTGAGCCGGCCGCGCACGTTGTCGGCGGCGAGGACGTCGGCCCACCGCTCCGGGTACTCGGAGGGCACGTCGACGTCCTCGCCCTCGTCCTCGCCCCACTCCTCCTCGACGCCCTCGGCGAGCCCGAGTTCGCGGGCGCGCCGGGCCCGTTCGACGGCCCGCCGGGCGGCGACCTCGCGGACCACCGCGGCGGCGGCCTCCTCCTGGGCGCGCTCGTTCTCGGCGCGCGCGTCGGCGGTCTCCAGGGTGGGCCAGCGGCGGTCTATCGCGGCGTTCATCGCGGCGCCGATGAGCACGGCGAGCGCCACCACGAAGATCCACAGCAGGACGGCCACCGGCGCCGCCAGCGAGCCGTACACGGAGGGGCCCTCGACCGAGCTGACCAGGTAGACCCGCAGGCCGATGCTGCAGAAGACCAGCACCACCAGGGCGACCAGGGCGCCGGGGATGTCCTCGCGCCACGGGGTCGAGACCGGGACGGCCAGGTGGTAGAGGGTGGTCAGCGAGACGATCAGCAGCACGATCGCGACCGGCCAGTAGAGGGCGCCGACCAGCCCGGCGACCCCGGGCACGGCGTTCTCCAGCAGCCCGGGCCCGGCCATCAGCAGCGGCAGCACCAGCGAGCCGATCACCAGGGCCCCGAGGTAGAGGCCGAGCGACATCGTCCGGGTCTTGACGATGCCCCGCTTGCCGTCCAGCCCGTACATGACGGTGATGGTGTCGATGAAGATGTAGAGGGCCCTGGAGCCGGACCACAGCGACAGCAGGAAGCCGATCGAGACGAGGTCGGGCCGGGCGGTGTCGAACACCTGGTTCAGCAGCGGGACCACGACGTCGTTGACGGAGGAGTCCGACAGCACCGTCCCGGAGGCCGCGACGATGTCGTGCTTGAGCCGGTCGATGGTGCCCGCGTCGAGGAACTGGTCGAGGTAGCCGAGGGTGCCGGCGAGGCCGAGCAGCAGCGGCGGGATCGACAGCAGGGTGAAGAAGGCCGCTTCCGCGGCCAGCCCGGTGACCCGGTACTCGACGCAGGTGTTGGTGGTGTCCTTCACCAGTTCCCACGCCGTACGGCGCCAGGTGGCCTGTTTGACCGCGCGCCGGGAGCCCTTGCCCCTGCGCCGGGAGGGCCGCTCGGCGTTCGTTCTGCTCGTATCGCCTGCTGCTTGCACAGGGCCAACCGTATCGGGCCGGGGCCCGGCGGTTGATCTCCCCGGGGGTACGGGCGCGTGCGCGGGCCAATGGCCGGACGCGCGGCCGGGCCCGTGGAGGACGTCGGCCGGACGCGCGGCCGGGCCCGCGGAGGGACGCCGGGCGGGGAGCGGCGGGAACGCCCGGTTGTCCCACATGACGATACGTCAGCGTCCAACATTCGGATGTTAGTGGACCGCGAGTCCCGCGCCGTGCGAATCTCTTGCCATGCCTAGCGCCGGAACCACCCTAGTAGGTCGACTCCACGTCGATCTCCTTCGCGTGTCCAGCGCCATCTGTCCGGTGACCTGAGCTCCCACTCCGCCGCTCCCCGCACCCGGCGCCGATCCTCCCGCCATCCCCGCCGCCGCGGATGCGCAGGCGCCCGCCCGGTCCTGGTCACTGCCCTCAAGGCCTTGAGAAATCCGCAGGTCAGAGCAGCACCGTTCGGCCGAGCACGCCCCGCGACCCATTCGGCGCCAGCGCCACCCGCCCCGAAGGACTTCACCATGGCCACCTCCCCCGAGACCGTCGAGCCCACGGCCGACCGCCCCGCCGAGCGACGCCCCGCGGCGGCCCGCAAGGTGACCCGCCACCGCGGCGAGGGCCAGTGGGGCATGGGGCACTTCACCCCGCTGAACGCCAACGAGCAGTTCAAGAAGGACGACGACGGTCTCAATGTGCGGACACGCATTGAGACGATCTACGCGAAGCGGGGCTTCGACTCGATCGACCCCGCCGACCTGCGCGGCCGGATGCGCTGGTGGGGCCTCTACACCCAGCGCAAGGAGGGCATCGACGGCGGCAAGACCGCGATCCTGGACCCGCACGAGCTGGACGCCGAGTTCTTCATGCTCCGGGTGCGCATCGACGGCGGACGGCTGACCGTCCCCCAGCTGCGGGCGATCGCCGAGGTCTCCGAGCAGTACGCCCGCGGCACCGCCGACCTGACCGACCGCCAGAACATCCAGTACCACTGGATCCGGATCGAGGACGTCCCGGCGATCTGGCAGAAGCTGGAGGCCGTCGGCCTGTCCACCACCGAGGCCTGCGGCGACACCCCGCGCGTCATCCTCGGCTCCCCGGTGGCCGGCATCGCCGAGGACGAGATCATCGACGGCACGCCCGCCATCGAGGAGATCCAGCGCCGTTTCATCGGCAACCCGGACTTCTCCAACCTGCCGCGCAAGTTCAAGTCCGCGGTCTCCGGCTCCCCGCTGCTGGACGTCGCGCACGAGATCAACGACATCTCCTTCGTCGGCGTTGTCCACCCCGAGCACGGGCCCGGCTTCGACCTGTGGGTCGGCGGCGGCCTGTCCACCAACCCCAAGCTGGGTGTGCGGCTCGGCGCGTGGGTGCCGCTGGACGAGGTGCCGGACGTCTTCGGCGGCGTCATCGGGATCTTCCGCGACTACGGCTACCGGCGCCTGCGCAACCGCGCCCGGCTGAAGTTCCTGGTCGCCGACTGGGGCGTGGAGAAGTTCCGCCGGGTCCTGGAGGACGAGTACCTGAAGCGCGCGCTGGTCGACGGCCCCGCCCCGGCCGAGCCCGCCGCCCGCTGGCGCGACCACGTCGGCGTCCACCGGCAGAAGGACGGGAAGTTCTACATCGGCTTCGCGCCGCGCGTCGGCCGGGTCGACGGCAAGCTGCTCGGCCGGATCGCCGACCTCGCCGCCGCCCACGGCAGCGACCGGGTGCGCACCACCGCCGAGCAGAAGATGCTCGTCCTCGACATCGCCGAGGAGCACGTCGACTCCGTGGTGGCCGGCCTGGAGGAGCTCGACCTGCGGGTCACCCCCTCGCCGTTCCGCCGCGGCACCATGGCCTGCACCGGCATCGAGTACTGCAAGCTCGCCATCGTCGAGACCAAGGAGCGCGGCCGCACGCTCATCGACGAGCTGGAGCAGCGCCTGCCGGACTTCACCGAGCCGCTGACCATCAACATCAACGGCTGCCCGAACGCCTGCGCCCGCATCCAGGTCGCCGACATCGGCCTCAAGGGCCAGCTGGTCACCGACGAGCACGGCGACCAGGTCGAGGGCTACCAGGTGCACCTCGGCGGCGCGCTCGGCCTGGAGGCCGGCTTCGGCCGCAAGGTCCGCGGCCTCAAGGTCACCAGCGCGGGCCTGGCCGACTACGTCGAGCGTGTGCTGACCCGCTACCGGGGCGACCGCGCCGAGGGCGAGCGCTTCGCCCAGTGGGCGGCCCGGGCGACCGAGGAGCAGCTGTCGTGAGCGAGCGAGCGGCCCCTTTCTTCTGCCCGTACTGCGGGGACGAGGACCTGCGCCCCTCCGAGGCCGGGCACGGCGCCTGGGAGTGCCACGGCTGCCGCCGCGCCTTCCAGCTGAAGTTCCTCGGCCTGCTGTCACCGACCGACCACGGGGGTACGTCACATGAGCAGCACCGCGACTGACCACGCGGCCCTGGCCGAGCGGGCCGGCCGGGAACTGGAGGAGGCCACCGCGCAGGAGGTCCTCCGGTGGGCCGCCGACACCTTCGGCCGGCGGTTCTGCGTCACCTCCTCGATGGAGGACGCGGTGGTGGCGCACCTGGCGTCCTCGGTGTTCCCGGGGGTGGACGTGGTGTTCCTGGACACCGGCTACCACTTCCCGGAGACCATCGGGACGCGCGACGCGGTGGCCGCGACCATGCCGGTCAACGTCATCACGCTCACCCCGCTGCGCACGGTGGCCGAGCAGGACGCCGAGCACGGGCCGAACCTGCACGACCGCGACCCGGACCTGTGCTGCGCGCTGCGCAAGGTCGAGCCGCTCAACCGGGGCCTGGCCGGCTACGACGCCTGGGCCACGGGGCTGCGCCGCGACGAGTCGCCGACCCGGGCGAACACCCCGGTGGTGTCCTGGGACCCGAAGCGCCGCAAGGTCAAGATCGCCCCGATCGCCCGCTGGACGCAGGAGGACGTGGACGCCTACGTCGCCGCCAACGGGGTGCTGCTCAACCCGCTGCTGTGGGAGGGCTACCCGTCGATCGGCTGCTCCCCGCCGTCCTGCACCCGCAAGCCCGCCGAGGGCGAGGACGCCCGGGCCGGCCGCTGGTCCGGCTCCGGCAAGACGGAGTGCGGCATCCACCTCTGAGACCCCGACCGCCCGGGCGCCGACCGTCCGGGCACCGCCCCCACCGTGTAAGGAAGACACCGTGACAGCTCACACCCAGGCCGCCGACCCCGCCGCAGAGGCGGCCCGCACGGCCGCCCCCTGCGAGCGCGGCGCCACCGTGTGGCTGACCGGGCTGCCCAGCGCCGGCAAGACCACCCTCGCCCTCGCCCTCGCCGGGCGGCTGCGCGCCGAGGGCCACCGGGTCGAGGTCCTGGACGGCGACGAGATCCGCGCGTTCCTCTCCAAGGGCCTCGGCTTCTCCCGCGAGGACCGCCACACCAACGTGACCCGGATCGGCTTCGTCGCCGAGAAGCTCGCCTCCCACGGCGTGAAGGTGCTGGCCCCGGTGATCGCCCCGTTCGCGGACGCCCGGGCCGCGGTGCGCGAGCACCACGGCGCCAACGGCACCGAGTTCCTGGAGGTGCACGTCGCGACCCCGGTCGAGCTGTGCGCCGAGCGCGACGTCAAGGGCCTGTACGCGAAGCAGGCCGCCGGGGAGATCTCCGGTCTGACCGGCGTCGACGACCCGTACGAGGTGCCGCGGGACCCGGAGCTGCGCCTGCAGACCCAGGGCCGCGAGGTGGCCGAGTCCGCCGCCGAACTGCACGTCTTCCTGACCGAGAGGGGCCTGGCATGACCACCGCGACCGACACCCCGGGCCGCACCGGCGCGCCCGAGCAGGACCCGCGGAGCCCGTTCGCGCTGTCCCACCTGGACGCGCTGGAGGCCGAGTCGGTGCACATCTTCCGCGAGGTCGCGGGGGAGTTCGAACGCCCGGTGATCCTGTTCTCCGGCGGCAAGGACTCCATCGTCATGCTGCACCTGGCGCTCAAGGCCTTCGCGCCCGCCGCGATCCCGTTCTCGCTGCTGCACGTCGACACCGGGCACAACTTCCCCGAGGTCATCGCCTACCGCGACCGCGTCGCCGCGCGGCACGGCCTGCGCCTGCACGTCGCCCACGTCCAGGACTTCATCGACCGCGGCGTGCTGCGCGAGCGCCCCGACGGCACCCGCAACCCGCTGCAGACCGTCCCCCTGCTGGACGCCATCGAGACGAACCGCTTCGACGCCGTCTTCGGCGGCGGCCGCCGCGACGAGGAGAAGGCCCGCGCCAAGGAGCGCGTCTTCTCGCTGCGCGACGAGTTCGGCGCCTGGGACCCGCGCCGCCAGCGCCCCGAGCTGTGGTCGCTGTACAACGGCCGCCACGCGGTCGGCGAGCACGTGCGGGTCTTCCCGCTGTCCAACTGGACCGAGCTGGACGTCTGGCAGTACATCGAGCGCGAGGGCATCGAGCTCCCGGAGATCTACTACGCCCACGAGCGCGACGTCTTCGCCCGCAGCGGCATGTGGCTGACCGCCGGCGACTGGGGCGGCCCCAAGGACCACGAGCCCGTCGAGCGGCGGCTGATCCGCTACCGCACGGTGGGCGACATGTCCTGCACCGGCGCCGTCGACTCCGACGCCACCACCATCGAGGCCGTCATCGCCGAGATCGCCGCCTCCCGCCTCACCGAGCGCGGCGCCACCCGCGCCGACGACAAGCTCTCCGAGGCCGCGATGGAAGACCGCAAGCGCGAGGGGTACTTCTAACCATGACCAGCACCACCGCCCAGCACGCCACCGCCACCTCGCTGCTGCGCTTCGCCACCGCCGGCTCCGTCGACGACGGCAAGTCCACCCTCGTCGGCCGCCTCCTGCACGACTCGAAGTCCGTGCTCGCCGACCAGCTGGAGGCCGTCGAGCACGCCTCCCGCAGCCGCGGCCAGGAGACCCCCGACCTCGCGCTGCTCACCGACGGCCTGCGCGCCGAGCGCGAGCAGGGCATCACCATCGACGTGGCCTACCGCTACTTCGCCACGCCGCGGCGCCGGTTCATCCTCGCCGACACCCCCGGCCACGTGCAGTACACCCGCAACATGGTCACCGGGGCCTCCACGGCCGAGCTCGCCGTCGTCCTCGTCGACGCCCGCCACGGCGTCGTCGAGCAGACCCGCCGGCACGCCGCCGTCGCCGCGCTGCTGCGCGTGCCGCACGTCGTCCTCGCCGTCAACAAGATGGACCTGGTCGGCTACGCCGAGCCCGTCTTCGCCGCCATCGCCGCCGAGTTCACCGCCTACGCCGCCTCGCTCGGCGTCGAGGACGTCCTCGCCGTCCCGATCTCCGCCCTCGCCGGGGACAACGTCGTCGAACCGTCCGCGCACATGGACTGGTACGGCGGCCCGACGCTGCTGGAGCACCTGGAGACCGTCCCGGTCGGCAGCGACCCGAGCGACCGGCCGGCCCGCTTCCCCGTCCAGTACGTGATCCGCCCGCAGACCGAGGAACACCCCGACTACCGCGGCTACGCGGGCCAGTTGGCCTCCGGCGTGCTGCGGGTCGGCGACACCGTCACGGTGCTGCCCTCCGGGCGCACCAGCACCGTCGCCGGGATCGACGCCCTGGGCCGCGAGAGCGACGTCGCCTGGGCCCCCCAGTCGGTGACCGTCCGCCTCGCCGACGACATCGACGTCTCCCGCGGCGACCTCATCGCCGCCGGCCCCGCGCCCGTGCCCACCAAGGACATCGAGGCCACCGTCAGCCACCTCGACGAGCGGCCGCTGCGCGCCGGCGACAAGGTCCTGCTCAAGCACACCACCCGCACCGTGCGGGCGCTGGTCAAGGAGATCAGCTACCGGATCGACATCACCGCGCCGATCGGCGAAGGGGGCCTGGAACAGCGCCCCGCCCCCGACGGGCTGGACGTCAACGACATCGGCCACGTCGTCCTGCGCACCGCCGAACCGCTGGCCCTCGACCGCTACACCGACAACCGCCGCACCGGCTCGTTCCTGCTCATCGACCCGGCCGACGGCACCACCCTCACCGCCGGCATGGCGGGCGAGGCCTTCGCCACCGCACCCACCACCGGCACACCCGACGAGGAGGACTGGGTCTGATGCCCAGCGAGGCGTTCTCGGGCATGGACAAGGAAGGCGGCCGCATCGGCAGCGGCGCCCTCGGCAGCGGCCAGGGCGGCCTGGCCCGATGTGTGGGCCGACAGGGCTGAGAACGCCCTGTCACCGGGCTGTCTCCCCCCACAGCCGCCCGGCTTGCCCCGGCACACCGCTGCCGCGCGCACCACCTTCCGCAACCTTCCACCCGAGACCGCCTCCTGACGGTCCGTCCGCGAACAGGACTCACCATGGCACCGAACCCGGCACCCTCGCATACCCTTTCCCGCCCCCACGCCGGGCGGATCAGACGCACCGCCGCCGCGGCCGTGGCCGGCCTGACCGCGGCGGCCCTGCTCTCCGCCTGCGGCTACGGCTCCAAGGCCGACAAGCCCTCCGGCGCGAGCAACTCCGCGGCCACCTCCGGGGATTCCGGGGTGAAGCTGTCCGCGGACACCGTGAAGATCGGCTACTTCGCCAACCTCACCCACGGCACCCCGCTGGTCGGCCTGCAGGAAGGCATATTCCAGAAGGAGCTCGGCTCCACCCAGGTCAAGACCCAGGTCTTCAACGCGGGCCCGGCCGAGATCGAGGCGCTCAACGCCGGCTCCATCGACATCGGCTGGATCGGCCCCTCCCCCGCGATCAACGGGTACACCAAGTCCGACGGCCAGTCCCTGAAGATCATCGGCGGTTCGGCCTCCGGCGGCGTCAAGCTCGTCGCCAACCCGGACAAGGTCGCCTCCCTGGACGACCTCAAGGGCAAGAAGATCGCCACCCCGCAGCTGGGCAACACCCAGGACGTGGCCCTGCTCAACTACCTCGCGGGCAAGGGCTACAAGGTCGACGCGGCCTCCGGCGCCGGCGACGTCTCGGTGGTGCGCACCGACAACAAGGTCACCCCCGACGCCTACAAGTCCGGCTCCATCGACGCCGCGTGGGTGCCCGAGCCCACCGCCTCCAAGCTCGTCACGCTCGGCGCGAAGGTCCTGCTCAACGAGAAGGACGTCTGGCCGGACAAGAAGTTCGTGATCACCAACATCATCGTCTCGCAGAAGTTCCTCAAGGAGCACCCGGACGTGGTGGAGGCCGTGCTGCGCGGCTCGGTGAAGACCAACGCCTTCATCAAGGCCGACCCCGACAAGGCCAAGGCCGACGCCAACGAGGCGATCAAGAAGGAGGCCGGCAACTCCCTGGAGCCCGCCATCCTCGACCCGGCCTGGGCCGACATCGACTTCCTGGACGACCCGCTGGCGAACACCCTCCAGGCCGAGGCCGACCACGCCGTCACCGCCGGGCTGCTCAAGAAGCCCAACCTGAACGGCATCTACGACCTCACCCTGCTGAACAAGGTCCTCGCCGCCCAGGGCCGGCCCGCCGTCGCGGACGCCGGGCTCGGCGCCAAGTAGCGCCCACGGCAGCGCCGTTCGCCCCGAACGCCGCTCGCCCCGACTCCGCGGTCCGGCCCCCGCCCGCCCGGTCGATCCCCGATCGATGCCCACCGGGACGGGCGGGGCCCGGGCCACGGCCCCGACCTCTCCCTCCGTGCCTGGAGGGGCTCATGACCACTCACGCAGGAGGTGCCCGGATGACTCCGGCACTGACCACCTCGGCGGACGCCCCCGACGCCGACGCCCAGGACGGCGCACCCGCCGTCCGGATCTCCCACGTGCACAAGTCCTTCGGCCGCCCCGGCGCCCTGACCCACGTCCTGGACGACATCACCCTCGACGTGGCCCCCGGCGAGTTCGTCACCCTGCTCGGCGCCTCCGGCTGCGGCAAGTCCACCCTGCTCAACCTCGTCGCCGGCCTCGACCGGCCCACCGGCGGCAGCATCGAGGTGCCCGGCGGCCGCCCCGCGCTGATGTTCCAGGAACACGCCCTGTTCCCCTGGCTCACCGCCGGCCGGAACATCGAACTCGCCCTCAAACTGGCCGGCGTCGCCCGCCCCGAACGCCGCGCCGAGGCCGAGCGCCTCCTCGAACTCGTCCGCCTCACCGGCGCGTACGGCAAGCGCGTGCACGAGCTGTCCGGCGGCATGCGCCAGCGCGTCGCCATGGCCCGCGCCCTCGCCCAGGGCAGCAAGGTCCTGCTCATGGACGAGCCCTTCGCCGCCCTCGACGCCATCACCCGCGACGTCCTGCACGACGAGATCACCCGCATCTGGGCCGAACGGCGGCTGACCGTGCTGTTCGTCACCCACAACGTCCGCGAGGCCGTCCGCCTCGCCCAGCGGGTCGTCCTGCTCTCCTCCCGCCCCGGCCGGGTCGCCCGCGAGTGGCGGATCGACCTGCCCCAGCCGCGCCGCATCGAGTCCGCCGGCGTCGCCGACCTGTCCGTCGAGATCACCGAAGAACTGCGTGGGGAGATCCGCCGCCATGGCCAGCACTGACACCACGCTCACCAAGGCCGACCGGGGCACGAGCGACACCGCCGGCGTCGGCGCCGGACTGGACGCCCTCGACGCCGTGACCGCGCAGCGCGGATCGCTCGGCGAGGCGCTGCGCAGCAAGGCCCTGCCGCCGCTGATCGGCGTCCTGGTCGTGCTCGCGCTCTGGCAGGGCGCGTACAGCCTCGAACTCACCTCCTCCTACAAGCTGCCCAGCCCGGCGGACGTGTGGCGCTCCGCCCAGGACCTCTGGTACCAGGGCACGCTGCTCTCCATCGTCTGGACCAGCGTCTGGCGCGGTCTGTCCGGCTTCCTGCTCGCGGTGGTCATCGGCACCCCGATCGGGCTCGTCGTCGCCCGGGTCAGACCGGTGCGCACCGCCATCGGGCCGGTCCTGCAGGGCCTGCAGTCGCTGCCCTCGGTCGCCTGGGTGCCCGCCGCCGTCATCTGGCTCGGCATCAACGACTCCATGATGTACGCCGTCATCCTGCTGGGCGCCGTCCCCTCGATCGCCAACGGCCTGGTGGCCGGCATCGACCAGGTGCCGCCGCTGTTCCTGCGCGCCGGACGCACCCTCGGCGCCACCGGCCTCAGCGGCGCCCGGCACGTCCTCGTCCCCGCCGCCCTGCCCGGCTACCTCGCCGGGCTCAAGCAGGGCTGGGCCTTCTCCTGGCGCTCCCTGATGGCCGCCGAACTCGTCGCCTCCTCACCCGACCTGGGCCGGGGCCTGGGCCGTTTCCTGGAGGACCAGCGCGAGTTCTCCGACATGTCCGGCGTCCTGCTCGGCATCATCCTCATCCTCTTCGTCGGCATCGCCATCGAACTGCTCGTCTTCACCCCGGTCGAACGCCGGGTGCTGCGCAACCGCGGCCTGCTGGCCGCGAGCAAGTGAGGCACCGCTGATGCCCGCCCTCCTCCTGATCGCCCACGGCAGCCGCGACCCGCGCCACGCCGCGACGGTGGCCGCGCTCGTGGAGGAGGTGCGGGCCCGGCGGCCCGGCACCGAGGTCGCCACCGCCTACCTGGACCACTGCGCGCCGCGGATCCCGCAGGTGGTCGAACGGCTCGCCGGAACCGACGCGGTGGCCGTCCCGCTGCTGCTCAACCGGGCGTTCCACGCCAAGCACGACATCCCCGCCGCCCTGCGCGCCGCCGGCTCCCGGCTGCCGGTCGCGGACGTGCTCGGGCCCTCTCCCCTGCTGCTCGCCGCGCTGGACCGCCGCCTCGCCGAGGCCCGCCCGGCGCTCGCCTCGCCGGCCGTCCGGGCCCGGACGGGCGTGGTGCTGGCGGCGGCCGGCTCCTCCGACCCGGCCGCCGACGCCGCGACCCGCGCGCTCGCCGCCGAGTGGCGCCGCACCCGCGGCTGGGCCGCCGTCGAGGTCGCCTACGCCTCCGCCGCGGGCCCGCGCGTCCCTGAGGCCCTCGCCGCCCTGCGCGCCGCCGGCGCCGAGCACACCGCCGTCGCCCCGTACCTGCTGGCCCCGGGCCTCCTGCCCGACCGCATCGCGGCCGCCGCCGGCCAGGCCGGCGCGGACACCCTCGCCGACGTCCTCGGCCCCGCCCCCGAACTGGCCGCCCTCCTCCTGGAACGCCACGACCAGGCCCGCCGCGCCACCCCCGCCGCCCCGGCCCTCACCGCCTGAGCCCGTCCGAGCCGCCTACGAGGCCTTGCGGTGCTGGTACCCGCCCGAGAACCAGTGGGGACGGCAGAAGACGACGTCCTCCACTTCTTCCGGACAGACGCCGTGCCTGGCGATGTGCTCCTCGGAGCGCTCGGTCCAGTAGATCTCACCGTGCGCGAGCATCAGCGTGATGCAAATGCATTGCGCGGCTCAAGATGCCGCCACTCCCCCGGGCGACGGCGCACGGAAGCTCCCGGGGACGCGGGGCGCGGTGGCGCACGTCCCGGCTGGCCCCGGCGGTGCCCGTCCGCCCGGAGTGCGGACCGCCGCCCGGCGGGGGCCGGGCGGCGGGGTGGGCGGGGTGTGCGGCCGGATGTCAGACCGGGAGGTTCCACTTCTGGTTGTCGGCGCCGTTGCAGTCCCAGATGCCGAGCTGGTTGCCGTTGGTGGTGGAGAAGCCGAGGTCGTCCAGGCAGCGGCCGGACTGCGGGTTGAGCAGGGAGCCGTCGCCCCGGGCCTGCCACTGCTGGGCGCCGCTGCCGTTGCAGTCGTAGATCTGCACCAGGGTGGCGTTGCCGGTGTTCCCGCCGGAGACGTCCAGGCACTTGCCGAAGGCGCGGATCGTGCCGTCGGCGCCGATCTTCCACTGCTGGTTGGCGTTGCCGAGGCAGTCCCAGATCTGGACGGGGGTGCCGTTGGCGCCGCTGCCGCCGCGCACGTCGACGCACTTGCTCGCGTATCCGGAGATCTGGCCGGTCGGGCCGGCCGGGACGGCGGGGCCGGAGACGATCCAGCCGGAGGTCGGCATCGCCGGCCACATGCAGATCGCGGTGGCGGTGGAGTTGCCGCTGGTCCAGGCGCCGAACGCGGCCGAGAAGACGGGGAACCCGTTGGTGCCGATGCTCTGGCAGGTGCCGGCGACACGCCAGGTCTGGTTCGGGTCCATGCCCGTACAGGTGCCGACGAAGCCGGTGCCGCCGCGGCCGACGGAACAGCTCGCGGCGGCCAGGGCGCCGGTGCCCGCGGTGGACTGCGAGCCCTGGGCGGTCTGCTCGGCGGCGCCGGCGGCCGGCGCGGTGAGTGCGGCGGCCCCGGCGAGCAGGGCGGTGGCGAACATGGCTGCGGTGCGGCGCATGGAAGGTCCTTCCGGGTCGTGGGATCACGTCGACTCACCGTCCGCGCAACCGTGGTGACGGTGCGTCGGATGTGTGGGCCGCGTGAAAGACTCGGGGGTGCGCGGTCGGCCGTCAACCGGCAGATCGGCGCAACTGCCGGGCGTGGCCGGGCTGATCAGGGCGGTCGGTCCGAGCGGCAATTTCGCCGGGGCGGGGCGGGCGGGCCGCCGGGATGCCGAACGGGCCCCGCACTCCCCCTGACGCGGGGAGGTGCGGGGCCCGTGGGCGCGGTTCGCGGACGGCCGTCAGTCGGCCTTGCGGCGCTGGCGCCCGGTGCCGTAGTTGGAGCCGGACTTGGAGCCGCTGCCGGGCTTGGCACGGCCCGAGGAGCGCCCGATGAAGCCGGCCGCCTGCGGGCGGTCGCCCTGGGCGGCGGCGCCGAGGCGCTGCTTGGGGCGGGGCCGGCGCGGGTTGCCGTTCATGTCGACGTCGGTGGGCAGCGCGGAGCGCTTGCCGGGCCGGCGGCGCGGGGCGCCGGTCTTGGCCCCGGCGGGCTTGTCGGCGCCGGCCTTGGCCTCGGCGGCGGCCTGGTCGTTGGCGACCGGCACGGCCAGCGTGACCGGGACGCCGCTGGGCGTGCGGGCGCCGGTGATCTTGGCCAGGTCGGCGTCGCCCGGGCGGATCTTGGTGACGGTCGGGCGGATGCCGGCCACCGTCATCAGCCGGTTGACCTCGCGGCGCTGCTCGGGCAGCACCAGGGTGACGACCGTCCCGGACTCGCCGGCCCGGGCGGTGCGGCCGCCGCGGTGCAGGTAGTCCTTGTGGTCGGCCGGCGGGTCGACGTTGACGACCAGGTCCAGGCCGTCGATGTGGATGCCGCGGGCGGCGACGTTGGTGGCGATCAGCGCGGTGACGTGGCCGTCCCGGAACTGGTCCAGGACCCGGTTGCGCTGCGGCTGGGACTTGCCGCCGTGCAGGGCGGCGGCCTTCACGCCGTTGGCGAGCAGCTGCTTGGCCAGGCGGTCGGCGCCGTGCTTGGTGTGCACGAACATGATCACGCGGCCGTCGCGGGAGGCGATGTGCGCGGTGGCGGAGGCCTTGTCGGCCTGCTCCAGCTGCAGGACGTGGTGGTCCATGGTGGTGACGGCGCCGGCCGAGGGGTCGACCGAGTGGGTCACCGGGTCGGTCAGGAAGCGCTTGACCAGCCGGTCGACGTTGCGGTCCAGGGTGGCGGAGAACAGCATCCGCTGCCCGCCCTCGGCGACCTGCTCCAGCAGCTTGCTGACCTGCGGCAGGAAGCCCATGTCGGCCATCTGGTCGGCCTCGTCGAGGACGGTGATCGCGACGTCGGAGAGCTTGACGTCACCGCGCCCGATCAGGTCGTCCAGCCGGCCGGGGGTGGCCACCAGCACCTCGGTGCCGCGGCGCACCGCGTTGGACTGCCGGTTGATCGACATGCCGCCGACGACGGTGGTGATCCGCAGGTTGACGGCGGTGGCGTACGGGGTGAGCGCCTCGGTGACCTGCTGGGCGAGCTCGCGGGTGGGCACCAGGACGAGCGCCAGCGGGTGCCGGGCGTCGGCACGGCGTCCGGCGGTGCGGGCGAGCAGCGGCAGGCCGAAGGCGAGGGTCTTGCCGGAGCCGGTGCGGCCGCGGCCGAGCACGTCGCGCCCGGCGATCGAGTCGGGCAGCGTGGCGGCCTGGATCGGGAAGGGCTCGGTGACGCCTTCGCGGCCGAGCGCGGAGAGGATCGCCCTGGGCAGTTCGAGCTCGGCGAAGGAGGCCGCCGGGGGGCGGGGCGGGGTGCCCTGGACCACGGTGAAGTCGGTGGCCTCGGGGACGGCGGAGCGGGACTGCTTGGGGGCGCCGGCGCGGTTGCGCGGCTTGCGCGCGCGGTCGCCGCCCGCGCTGCGGCCGGGCTGGCCGGTGCGGCGGGACTGGTCGGTGGTGCGGGTGCCGCGATCGCGCGGCGGGCGGGCAGGGGTGGTCACGGGATCTCCGTCCGTCGGTCTGCAGCCCGGGCTGCGGGCTGTGTCGGCCGTCGGAAGAAGAGTGCGCCGCCCCGGCCGTACGGCGGCATGAGCGGGGGCCCGCACCGTGAGGTGCGGGCCCCCGCTTCGCGATGATCGCGAGTCAGCGTGGAGCTGACGTCAGCCGATGATCTGGATGTTCTCGGCCTGCGGGCCCTTCTGGCCCTGGGTGACGTCGAACTCGACCTTCTGGCCCTCGAACAGCTCACGGAAGCCCTGAGCCTGGATGTTCGAGTAGTGGGCGAACACGTCGGCGCCGCCGCCATCCTGCTCGATGAAGCCGAAGCCCTTTTCGCTGTTGAACCACTTCACGGTGCCGGTAGCCATAACCGTCTCCTCTAACTGGGGCATCAGGGACCCACACCTCGTGAGTCCCCGTGTAGCCGCGATCCCCATCCGGAGACTGAAACACCGGACAAAACAAATGCGCCTGTCGGTTGGAACCAGCAGGCGCACACCACGTTCATGGGAACCAAAACTGCAACTGCATCGACTGTAGCACGGTGGAACGGGGGTTGACCGGGGATTTTTCCGCCTGGGAGATCACGTTTGGCCGCCCGGGAAAAGGGGCAGCGGGGGGCGCCCCCCCCGGGGGGGCCGCCGGGCCCGCCCCGGCGCGTGTTATACCAAAAGCTTACAAACAAAACAAAAAAAACATAAAA
>NZ_JBSFWR010000111.1:0-26567 GCF_053594915.1 Kitasatospora sp. NPDC002543
GGCCCGCCGCACCCGGTGCGGCGGGCCGACGGCTCCGCGGAAGGCCCGGGTCAGTACACGCTGACCTGGTACGCGGAGAGCGCCGCGTTGACCGGCTGGTAGAAGGTCGTCCCGCCCGAGGTGCAGTTGCCACTGCCGCCCGAGGTGAGGCCGAGCGCCTTGGCGCCGTCGTAGAGCGGGCCGCCCGAGTCGCCGGACTCGGCGCAGACGTTGGTCTGGATCAGGCCGCTGACGATGCTGCCGTCGGTGTAGCGCACGGTGGCGTTGAGCCCGGTGACGCTGCCGCCGTGGGTGCCGGTGGTCGAGCCGGTGCGCTTCACCGCCTCGCCGACGTAGGCGTTCGGGGCGGAGGTGAAGCCGCCGGGGTGGCTGAGCGCGCTGTTGTCGTAGCGGACCAGCGCGTAGTCGTGGCCGGGGAAGGTCGAGGCGATGGTCGGCCCGATCCGGGTGGTGTGGTTGAGGTCGGTGTACCAGTCGGGGGCGACGTTGCCGCAGTGCCCGGCGGTGAGGAAGTAGTGGGTGCTGCCGCTCACCACGTTGAAGCCGAGTGAGCAGCGGTACTGGCCGCCGTAGATGGCGTCGCCGGCGGCGACCAGCGGGGAGAGGACGCCGGGGACGCGGTGGACGTCGACGCTGGACGCGTTGGGGCCGGCGGCGCTCATCAGTTTGGCGAGCGAGACCGGGGTCACGGTGCTGTCGGCGGTCACCACGACGCGCCCGGCGGCCTCGTCGACGTACCAGGCGGTGCCGTTGACCTCGGCACCCAGGATGGCCTCGCTGACCGCCGAGAGCTGTTCGGGTTCGGCGGGGCCGACGGGGGCGGCGGCGGCTCCGGGAGCCGCGACGGCGGTGGCGGTCAGCAGGCCGAGGGTGGCGGCGAGCAGGCGGAAGCGGCGTGTGGTGCCGGTGCGGGGCGTGGGGCGCGTGGTCCTCACCGATCTCCTCCAGAGGGGGTGACGGCCCTGGGGGTCGGGGCCGTGAAGCGCCGTCAGGCGGTGGGCGGACCCAAGCCGGTGCTCTCCGGAAGCACGGCGGATGATCTGCTCCTGACAGGCACTGACCGGAAGTATGAGGAATCGGACAGTTCGGTACAAGCTTCCCGAGGGGGTGTCGGCGGACCCGCAGACCGGCGGGTGAGTGCGCGGGCCGCCGTTCGGGCCCCTGGGGCGTGTCGTGCGGACGGCGGGGAGGGCCGGGTCACCGGGCCGGGGTCTGATCCCTGGTCAGCCGCCACACCAGCTCCTCGCCGGTCTCGGCCGGGGCGAGCACCTCGGCGGGGCGGCGCAGGTGCTCGGTGAAGCCGAGGCGGGCCGGGACGGCGCCGCTGGCCGGGTTGGCCGGGTCGTGCACGATCTCGACGTGGGTCACCCCCGGAAGGCGGAAGGCCTCGGCGGACAGGGCCCGCGCCGCCCCCGTGGCCAGCCCGCGGCCGGTGGCCGCCGGGTGCAGCCAGTAGCCGATCTCCCGGGCTTCGGCCGGGGTGTCCTCGCGCCGGAACAGCCCGCAGGTGCCGACGATCGCGCCGTCACGCACGATCGCGTAGGTGAACTCCCGCCCGCTGTCCCAGAGTTCGGCGCGGCCGGCGAGGAACTCGGCGGTCTTCGCGCGACTGTGCTCGGCCACCCAGGGCATCCAGGGCCGCAGGTGGTCCAGCGACTCCTCGATCACTGCGAAGAACTCGGGGAGGTCCGCCTCGCCGTCGAAGCGGCGCAGCGTCCCCCCGTCCAGCTCGATGAGGCGCGGCGGGGCGGCGGCGTGCGGGGGGACGGTGACGTGCGGGGGGCGGTTCATGACGGGATGATGGTCCGCCCACCCTCCGTCGGGCAACGGGTTTTGACGGCGGCGGACGCGCCGGCGGCATGGCCGGGTGCGGGGTGGCCGGGGCGCCGCGCCCCGTCAGCCCCGCCGGCCGCCGCCCGGCGCGCGCCCGGCCGGGGCCCGGCCGGGCTGGGTGCGCCGGTGCAGCAGGACGGCCGCCTCGCGGTCGGTGACGTCGTGGAACTCGCCGTACCAGGGCCCGGCGGCGTGCGCGTAGCGGGGCAGGTGGAGGCAGACCACCGCGTCCACGTCCCGGCGCAGGTCGGCCGCGATCCGGGCGTCGCCGACCGGGGCCGCGAGGATCAGCCGCTCCGGCCGGTCGCCGGCGAGGGCGTGGAGGGCCGCCCGGGCGGTGAGGGCGTCGATCAGGCCGTCGGAGACCAGGACGGCGGTGCGCCCCCGCAGCGGCAGCCGGTCGCGGCCCTGGCGGTAGAGCGCCTCGCGGCGGTGCACCTCGACCCGTTCGCGCTTGACGCTCGCGCCCAGCTCGGCCGTGGTGACGCCGAGATCCTTCAGGGTGTACCGGTCGAACAGCGGCGGGTCGCCGTCGGCGATCGCACCGACCGGCCGGTCGTGGCCCGGTACGGCCAGCGGGCGGACCACGGTGGCGTCGAGCGGGGCGCCCAGGGCCTCGGCGACCTCGGCGGCCACCGGCAGCCCGCCGGGTGCGAGCCCGAGGACCACCACCCCGGTTCCGGACCGCCCGCCCAGCAGCGGGGCGAGTCGGCGGGCCAGCTGGTGTCCGGCGGTGCTGCGGTCGAGGAATCTCACGGGCCTGTCCTTGTCCTCCGTGCGTTCGAGCGCCCCGGTCGGGTCCGGACGGCGCACCCCGGCGGGCGGCCTGCGGCCCCCGCCACCAGGGCGGCTGCCCCGTCACGGGAAGCCCTAACGTCCGGGACCGGTCCGGGCTGGATCCGGGGCGCGATGCGGGGCGCGGCCCGGAGCGTGCGAGCCGGGACCGGCCCGGAAGATCACGGTCCGACGGGTGTGCGCCGGCCGAGCCGGGGCAGGCGCGGGGCATGGACGGCCGACGAACGCTGCTCCCGCCCGTACCCGGGGTGTTCGCGGGTGCGGCCGTTCGGGCGGCCCGGCCCGGCACGCGTGATGATGGTCCGGACGGCGCCCCGCCGTCCCCGCCGGACCGGGAGCCAGCCATGCCAGGGTCAGCCGAGCAATCCCGTGAGCCCGCCGGCCGGGACGGAGCCGGCGAGCCCGAACCCGACGGTCTGCGCGTCGCGGTGGCCGACCGCGGGCCGGACCGGATCGTCAGCGTCGCCGGGGAGCTGGACCACGACAGCGCGGAGCTGCTGCGCTCCGCGCTCGCGAGCCCGGCGCCCGCGGACGGCATCGAACGGATCGTGGTCGACCTCGCCGGTCTGCGGTTCTGCGACTCGACCGGCCTGAACGTGCTGCTGCGCGCCCGACTGGACGCCCGGGCCGCCGGGCTGCGGCTGGAGCTGGCCGGCCCCGTCCCGTCGGTGGCGCGGCTGTTCGCGATCACCGGGGCCGACGGCGTGCTGCGGGTCCACGCCGACCTCGGTACCGCGCTGGCGGCCTCCGGCGAGAGTCCCGAGGGGCCCGCCGCACCGCCCGGACCGAGGTGAGAGGAGGCAGGCCGTGGAACGCCCCGGGAACGGCGGGCCGCCGGAACGGGAGCAGACCAGGCGACTGGGGCTGCGGGGCAGCACTGCCGCGGTCCAGCGCAGCCGGGAGTTCAGCCGGCGGGCGCTGGTCTCCTGGCACTGGCTGCCGGCCCCCGACGAGGTCCGGCGGGCCGCTGCCGAGGACGTCCTGCTGATGGTCTCCGAGCTGGTCACCAACGCCTGCCTGCACGCCCCCGGCGGCCCGCGCGAGCTGCGGCTGTCCTGGGACGGCGCCCGGCTCCGGGTGGAGGTCGCGGACGCCAGCCCCGTCCCGCCCCGGCTGCGCCCGTTCGCCGGCCCGAGCCGGCCGGGCGGGCACGGGCTGCGGGTGGTGGACCGGCTCGCCGCCGCCTGGGGGTCCCGGCCCGAGGACGGCGGGAAGCTGGTCTGGCTGGAGGTGGCGCGCCCGCCGGTGCTGACGACGGCCGCCGCGGACGGGGCCGGGGAGCCGGGGCGGCCGGGCTGACCGCCGGGCGGGCCCCGCGGACGCGGTCCCGACGGCGGGCGCCGGGCCGGCCGGGGAGGTTTCCGGCGGGCCGCAGCGGACAGCCGCAGGGATGTGGACGCCGGCCACCGGCCGGTGGGGGCCCGTCCGGCGAGAGGAGTCCGGAGCCATGACGCAGCGCCCGTCGAAGTCGGGGAGCCCGGCCGTCGCCCGGGCGGAGGGGCTCACCGTCGAGACCCGGCCGTGGGCCCTCGGCACCGTGCTGGTGCCGACGGGCGAGCTGGACCTCGACTCGGCCGCCGACCTGCGGGCCGCCCTCGACCGGTCCCTCGGCGAGCCCGCCACCGTGGTCGTCGTGGACTGCGCCGGGCTGGAGTTCTGCGACTCCACCGGGCTCAACGTCCTGCTGCGGGCCAAGGCCCGGGCGGCCGTGGACGGCAGCCGGATCGAGCTGGCCCGGCCCCGGCCGCTGATCCTGCGGATGCTCGAACTCACCGGCGCCACCGACGCTTTTCCGATCCGCGACACCGTGCCGGGCTGAGGCCCCGGATCCCCCTCCCCGCGTGTCACCCCCGGCCCGCGGTGGCACAGTGGGAGCAGGGCGGCGGCCCGCCGCCCTCGGACCGGGGCGCCCGGACGGCGCACCCCGGCCGGGCGAGCGATCCGGACGGTGGACGGATGGACGAGCACCCGGTGGCCGGAGCACCCGCGCCCGGCCCGCCCGATCCGGCCGAGCAGGCGCTGCGGCAGCTGCTCGCCGGGCTGACGGCCGTACGCGACGGGGACTTCCGCACCCGGCTCGCCCCGGACCGCCCGGGGGTGCTGGGGGAGATCGCGGCGGTCTTCAACGGCATGGCCGACCAGCTGGCCCGGGTGACGTCCGAGGTGACCCGGGTGGCCCGCGAGGTCGGCACGGACGGGCGGCTCGGCGGGCAGGCCCAGGTGCCGGAGGCGACCGGGACCTGGCTGGAGCTGACCGACTCGGTGAACGCGATGGCGGGCAACCTGACCTGGCAGGTGCGCAACATCGCCCAGGTCACCACGGCGGTGGCGCGCGGCGACCTCACCCAGAAGATCGAGGTGGACGCCCGCGGGGAGATCCTGGAGCTCAAGAGCACCGTCAACACCATGGTGGACACCCTGTCCTCGTTCGCGGACGAGGTGACCCGGGTGGCCCGGGAGGTCGGCACCGAGGGCCGGCTCGGCGGGCAGGCCCAGGTGCCGGGCGTCGCCGGGACGTGGCGCGACCTGACCGACTCGGTGAACGCGATGGCGGGCAACCTGACCTGGCAGGTGCGCAACATCGCCCAGGTGGCGACGGCCGTCGCCGACGGGGACCTCACCCAGAAGATCTCGGTCGCCGCCCGCGGGGAGATCCTGGAGCTCAAGACGACCATCAACACGATGGTCGACCAGCTGTCCTCGTTCGCGGACGAGGTGACCCGGGTGGCCCGGGAGGTCGGCACCGAGGGCCGGCTCGGCGGCCAGGCGGACGTCCGGGACGTCTCCGGCACCTGGCGGGCGCTCACCGAGTCCGTCAATGTCATGGCCGACAACCTCACCGCCCAGGTCCGCTCGATCGCCGAGGTGACCACCGCCGTCGCCGAGGGCGACCTGACCCAGAAGATCCGGGTCGACGCGCGCGGCGAGATCCTGGAGCTGAAGGAGACCATCAACACGATGGTCGACCAGCTGTCCTCGTTCGCGGACGAGGTGACGCGCGTGGCCCGGGAGGTCGGCACCGCCGGGAACCTGGGCGGCCAGGCCACCGTCCGGGGCGTCTCCGGGACGTGGAAGGACCTCACCGACAACGTCAACGTGATGGCCTCCAACCTGACCGGCCAGGTCCGCTCGATGTCCGAGGTGGCGACGGCGGTCGCGCGCGGCGACCTCTCCCGGAAGATCACCGTCGAGGCCAAGGGCGAGGTGGCGGCCCTCGCTGACGCCATCAACACCATGGTGGACACCCTGTCCGCCTTCGCCGACGAGGTGACGCGCGTGGCCCGCGAGGTCGGCACCGAGGGCATCCTGGGCGGCCAGGCCCGGGTGCCCAACGTCGCCGGGACGTGGAAGGACCTCACCGACAACGTCAACTTCATGGCGCACAACCTGACCAGCCAGGTGCGCAACATCGCCCAGGTGACCACCGCCGTCGCCGACGGCGACCTGACCCGCAAGATCGACGTGGACGCGCGCGGGGAGATCCTGGAGCTCAAGACCACCGTCAACACGATGGTCGACCAGCTGTCCTCGTTCGCCGCCGAGGTGACCCGGGTGGCCCGGGAGGTCGGCAGCGAGGGGCGGCTCGGCGGGCAGGCCCGGGTGGAGGGCGTCTCCGGCACCTGGAAGCGGCTCACCGAGAACGTCAACGAGCTCGCCGGCAACCTGACCCGGCAGGTCCGGGCGATCGCCGAGGTCACCAGCGCCGTCGCGGCCGGCGACCTGACCCGCTCGATCAGCGTGGACGCCTCCGGGGAGGTCGCCGACCTCAAGGACAACATCAACGCGATGGTCGGATCGCTGCGCGAGACCGTCCTGGCCAACCAGGAGCAGGACTGGCTCAAGACCAACCTGGCCCGCTTCTCCGCCGCCATCCAGGGCCGGCGGGACATCCTGGCCGTCGCCGAGATGATCACCGACGAGGTCACCCCGCTGGTGGGCGCACAGTACGGGGCGTTCTTCCTCGCCGAGGAGGGCGCCGAGGGCACCGAGCTCGCCCTGACCAGCGCCTACGGCCGCCCGGCCGGGGAGCGGCGGAGGCTGCGGCCGGGGGAGTCCCTGGTCGGCCAGGCCGCCCGGACCCGGCGCACCGTCACCGTGGACGACCTGCCGCCCGGGTACGCCACCGTCTCCTCCGGCACCGGCGGCACCGACGTCCGCTCGGTCGTCATCCTGCCGATCGCCCTGGAGGAGTGGCTGATCGGCGTGATGGAGTTCGCCTCCGTCCACCCGTTCACCGAGGCGCACCGCGACTTCCTGGCCCAGTTCGCCGAGGCCTGCGGAGTCAACCTCGGCAACCTGCTGGCCAACGCCCGCACCGACGAACTGCTCGGCGAGTCCCGCCGGCTCACCACCGAACTCCAGGCGAGGACCGACGAGTTGCAGGACGGCCAGGAAGAACTGCGCCGCTCCAACGCCGAGTTGGAGGAGAAGGCGGCGCTGCTCGCCCAGCGCAACCGGGACATCGAGGCGAAGAACCTGGAGATCGAGCAGGCCCGCCAGGAACTGGAGGACAGGGCGGGAGAGTTGACCCGCACCTCGATGTACAAGTCGGAGTTCCTGGCGAACATGAGCCACGAACTGCGCACCCCGCTCAACAGCCTGCTCATCCTCGCCCAGCTGCTCGCCGAGAACAGCGGCGGCAACCTCACCCCCAAACAGGTCGAGTACGCCGGCGTGATCCACTCCGCCGGCACCGACCTGCTCCAGCTCATCAACGACATCCTCGACCTCTCCAAGGTGGAGGCCGGGAAGATGGACCTCGCCGTCGAACCCTTCACGCTGCGCGAACTGCTGGAGTACGTGGAGTCCGCCTTCCGGCCGCTGGCCGACCAGAAGGGGCTCGCCTTCGACCTGTCCGTCGACCGCACCGTGCCCGAGCGGATCGTCACCGACCAGTCGCGGCTGCGCCAGGTGCTGCGCAACCTGCTCTCCAACGCCGTCAAGTTCACCGACACCGGCCGGATCGAGCTGCGCATCGAACGCGTCGAGGGGGACGAACTGCCGCCCGGGCTCGGGCGGTCGCCCGCCGCCGTGGCCTTCCACGTGGACGACACCGGGATCGGCATCGACCCGGCCCACCTGGACACCATCTTCGGTGCCTTCCAGCAGGCCGACGGCTCCACCGCGCGGCGCTACGGCGGTACCGGTCTCGGGCTGTCGATCAGCCGGGAACTCGCCCGGCTGCTCGGCGGCGCCCTCACCGTCCGCTCCGCGGCGGGGCAGGGCAGCCGGTTCACCCTGTACCTGCCGCTGGGCGAACAGGCGCCGGCGGGCGACGGGGACGAACCGAGGGTCCTGGTGGTGGAGCCCGATCCGCCGGGGCTGCTCACCCAGCTCGCCCGGGCGGCGGTGGCGACGCTGCCGGAGACGCCGGCCGACGGCTCGACCGCGGAGGGGAGCGGGACGGCGGCGGCCGTGCGGGTCGACGGGGTGGGCGACGAGGCCGGGCTGCGGGCCGCGCTCACCGGCGGGCCCTACCGGTGCGTCCTGCTGGACCTGGTCGGCGCCGTGGACCTCGCCCCGCTGCTCGGGGAGCTCGCCGCGGGCGGCACCCCGGTGCTCGGCTACGGGAGCGCGGGCACGCCGCCGCCCGTGGGCGTGGAACGGGTCGGCGGGCTGGACGAGCTGCGGGTCCGGGTGACCGGGGCGCTCGGGGGCGGGAGCTCCGCCGTCACCGAGGAGGCCCCGGCCCCGGCCCCGGCGGGACCGCTCGACGGACGGACCGTACTGATCGTGGACGACGACATCCGCAACGTCTTCGCGCTCACCGCCGCCCTGGAACGGCACGGCCTGAACATCCTGCACGCCTCCGACGGCCGCGCCGGGCTCGACCTGCTGCGCGCCCACCCGGAGACCGACCTGGTGCTGATGGACGTCATGATGCCCGGACTGGACGGCTACGCGGCCATCGCGGCGATCCGCGCCGACGCGCGCTTCGAACGGCTGCCGGTCGTCGTCGTCACCGCCAAGGCCATGCCCGGCGACCGGACCCGCAGCCTGGCGGCCGGCGCCGACGACCACGTCACCAAGCCCGTCGACACCGTCCGGCTGCTGGAGCGGATGCGGGACTGGCTGGACGCCTCATGACCGCACCTCGGCGTGGGGGAGCCGCGGCCGGGCGCCCGCCGGGTGCCGCGGTCCGGCATGACCGAGCGATGGCCCCCCACCGGGGTGCGCCGTGACCGCCGGGCCGGAGCCGTCCGGTCAGGAGGCCGCGGAGCGCACCGCCCGTGCCCTGGCCGAGACCGTCCGCCGCCTCCGGGCCGCCGCCGCCCGGGCACGCGCCGAGGCGCGGACCAGGGCCGCCGTCGACCTCGCCACCGGCATCCTGGCCGAACGGCTCCGCCTGCCGGTCGCCGAGGCCGCCGTCCACCTCGCCCGGCTGGCCCGGGAGTCGGGCGTGCCGGTGCTCGCACTGGCGGCGGACATCGCGGGACTTCCGGAGCCGGGGCCCCCTCCGGGCGGCGGGACCGGACCGGAGGGTGGGATCGGACCGGACGGCGGGCCAGGACCGACGGCCTTCGGCCCTCCCACCGCCGGGCCGCCCGCCGCCGCCCTGCCGCTCGCCCCCGCGCTCGCGGCCTCGCCCGACCTGGAGCACGCCGCCGGGGCCGTCCTGGACCAGGCCGCTGCGGCGCTCGGGATCCGCGCGGTGGCCGTCTGGCAGCGGCTGCCCGACGGCGGACTCGGCCTCGCCGCGCAGGCCGGCCTCTCCGCCGAGGAGGCGGCCGGCTGGTCCCGGGTGCCGCCCGGCGTCCCCACCCCGGCGCAGCTGGTCGTCGACGGCGGCCCCGAGCTGTGGCCCGGCGATCCGGGCACGGACGGGCCCTCGGTGGGCGCCGGCCCCGCCCGGGCCGTCCTCCCGCTGCTCGACCGGCGCCGCCGCCACGGCGCACTGGAACTGCTCTGGCCGCCCGGCGGCCCGGAGGACCCCCTCCCGGTGCTCGACCCCGCCCAACGCCGCGCGCTGTACGCCCTCGCCGACCTCTGCGCGACCCTGCTCGGCCCGCCGCCCGGGCCCGCCGCCCCCGAGCAGGCCGGCGCCCTCCTGGCCGGCCTGCTCACCCCCGCGCTGCTGCTGGCCCCCGTCGTCCGGGCGGAACACGTCGCCGACTTCACGGTGCTGCGGGTCAACGCCCGGTTCCGCGACCCGCTCGGCCGCCCGCGCGAGGCACTGGAGGGCGCCTCGCTGCTGGAGACCTACCCGGTCGCCTGCGCGGCCGGACTGCTCGACCGGGTGCGCCGCGCGTACGAGACGGGCGTGCCGTCCACCGCCGAGCGGGTCCGGCTGGCCTTCCGGGAGCAGGGCCCGGCCGTCCCGGTGGCCGTCCTGCTCTCGGTCCTGCCGCTCGGCGACCGGCTGCTGCTCTGCTGGCAGCTCGACGACGAACAGGAGCAGGACGAGCGCACCGCCCTGCTGCGCCAGGCCCAACGACTGGCCCGGGTGGCCGGGTTCGAGGAACGCCCGGCCGAGGGCCGGATCCGCTGGAGCGACGGGCTGCACGAACTGTACGGCCTGCCGCCGGGCGCGCCCCCGGTACCGCTGGACCGGCTCGCGCGGCACACCCACCCGGACGACCGGCCGGCCATCCGGCGCCTGCTGGACACCGTCCGGCACCACCACCGGACCGCCTCCGCGGTCGTCCGGCTCGACCGCCCGGACGGCACCCACCGCTTCACCCGGGTGATCGCCGAACCGGTGGTCGACGAGGCGGGCCGGCTGGTCGCCGTCCGCGGCGCCTACCACGACGTCTCCGCCCAGCACTGGACGGAGGTCGCGCTCGGCGCCACCCGGGAACGCCTGGCCGACAGCGAGCAGGAGTCGGCCGAGCGCGCCCAGCTGGCGCTCCGGCTGCAGCAGGCGATCCTGCCCGCCGCGCCGCCCCCGCTCGGCGTCACCGGCCTGCACGCCGCCGTCCGCTACCGCCCCGCTGCCCAGCGCGACCGGGTCGGCGGCGACTGGTACGACGTGATGGTGCTGCCCGACCGCAGGGTGCTGCTCGCGGTCGGGGACGTCGCCGGGCACGGCGTCGGCGCGGCCACCGGCATGGTCGCGCTGCGGCACGCCCTGCGCGGCCTCGCCGTCACCGGGGCCGGCCCCGGCCGGCTGCTCGCCTGGGCCAACACCGTCGCCCTGCGCGAACCCGGCCAGGTCACCGCGACCGCCGTCTGCGTGCTGCTCGACCCCGTCGGCGGCGAACTGCGCTGGGCCCGGGCCGGCCACCTGCCGCCCATCCGGCTCGGCGCGGACGGCGCCCAGGTGTTCCCGCTGCCGCACGGCGTGCTGCTCGGCGCACTCGACGACGCCGAGTACGAGGAACGCACCGCCCGGCTCGACCCCGGAGACGTCCTGCTGCTCTACACCGACGGGCTCGTCGAACGCCGGGACCGCCCCGTGGAGGAGTCCGTGGAGCAACTGCTCCGGGCGGCCGGCGCCCCCGGCCCCGACCTGGAGCAGTACCTGGACCGGCTGCTCGAACTCAGCCCCGCCGACACCGAGGACGACACCTGCCTGATCGCCGTCCAGACCGAATAGCCCCCTCGGGACCGTACGCCCGGCTACCGTTGCTCCGCATGACCCACCCCGCGACGGACATCACCGCGGAACTGGTCCGCGACCTGCTGCGCGACCAGCACCCCGACCTGGCGGACCTCCCCGTGCGCCTCGGCGCGCGCGGCTGGGACAACCAGCTGTGGCGGCTCGGCGACGACCTCGCCGTCCGGCTGCCCTGGGCGACCGAGGGCGCCGACGCGCTGCTGCGCAAGGAACACGCCTGGCTGCCCGCCCTCGCCCCGCACCTGCCGCTGCCGGTACCCGTCCCGCAGCGCCTCGGCGAGCCCTCTGAACGCTTCCCGCGCCCCTGGCTCGTCACCACCTGGGTGCCGGGCGAGCCCGCCGACCGCGCCCCGGCCACCCGCGCCGAGCAGGCCGCCGACGCCCTCGCCGCGTTCCTCGGCGCCCTCCACCGCCCCGCCCCCGCCGGGGCGCCCGCGGGCCGGGGCCGCGGCGGACCGCTCGCCGGCTACGCCGAGGGCTTCGCCCGGCGGCTCGCCTCGATGACCGGGCTCGGACTCATCCCCGACCCGGAAGCCGTCCGCGCCGTCTGGGAGGACGCCGTGGACGCCCCCGAATGGACCGGCCCGGCGCTCTGGCTCCACGGCGACCTGCACCCGGCCAACGTCCTCACCGCGGACGGCACCCTCTGCGGGGTCATCGACTTCGGAGACCTCTTCGCCGGTGACCCCGCCGGCGACCTCGCCGCGCCCTGGCTCCTGCTGCCGGACGGCGCCGTCGACCGCTTCCACGAGACGTACCGGCCCGCCGCGGACGCCGCCACCCTCCGCCGCGCCCGCGGCTGGGCCGTGCTGCGCGCCCTCGTCTGCCTGGGCATCGGCGATGCCGGGGTCCACGGACGCCCCGGCGGCAAGGCCGGCTGGGGCCCGCCCGCCCGGGCCGCGCTGCGCCGCCTCGTCGCGACGGCCTGAGCCGGGAGCGCGCGGTCTCGCGGGCCCGCCGCCGACCGGCCACCCACCTCGGCAGCGGCGGCCCCGGCCCCGGCGGTACCGTCCTCGTCCACGGCACGGCGGCCGGCGTGGGCTCCTTCACGGTCCGGACCGCTCCCGAGGGCTCGGGGCACGCGTCCTCGACACCACGCCGGGCCCGCTCGCCGAGGGCGGCCGGCCCGGCTGCCCGGGTGGAGCGACCCGGCGCTGATGGGACCGTATCGACGACTGGCAACCAGCCGGTGCTCCCGTGCTCCGCCGACCCCGCCGTGGAGCGGGCCGAGCCGCCGCCCCCGGCCGGGCCGGCGCGGAGTCAGCCGGTCGCCGCGTCCTGTGCGAGCCGTGCTCCGGCGCGGGCCAGCCAGGTGTGGGCGTGCTGCCGGGCGGAGGCCGGGTCGCCCGCGAGCGCGCTCAGGGTGAGCACCCGGTCGTCGGTCGACTCGCCCGCGACGATCCGGGCGGGAACGCCGGCGCGGGCGGCCCGGGCGAGGACCTCGCCGACGGCCTTGCCGCGCAGGCTGGTCGCGTCGTACCGGCCCTCACCGGTGATCACCAGGTCCGCCGCCGCGATGTCCCGGTCGAGGCCGAGGAGGTCGGCGACGGCGGCGGCACCGGGGCGGACGACGGCGCCCCATACGGCGGTGAGGCCGTAGGCGGTGCCGCCCGCGGCCCCGGCGCCGGGTTGCGCCGGGTCGCCGCCGAGGAGCGCGGCGAGCCGGGACAGGCCCCGGTCGAGCAGGGCCACCTCGTCCGGGCCCGCCCCCTTCTGGGGGCCGTAGACGGCGGCGGCGCCGTCCGGGCCGAGCAGCGGGTCGGCGACGTCGGTGAGCAGGACCACGCCGTCGGGCGGTGCCGGGCGCAGGCCCGTGCTGTCGACCCGGTGGAGTCGCGTCAACTCCCCGCCACCGTCGGGCAGTTCCCGTCCCTGCGGGTCGGTCAGCCGCAGGCCGAGCGCGGCGAGCAGGCCGGTCCCGCCGTCGGTGGAGGCGGAGCCGCCGAGGGCGACGGTCAGCCGGCGGGCGCCGGAGTCGAGGGCCGCGGCGACGGCCTCGCCGGTGCCCCGGGTGGTGGCGGTGAGCGGCGCGGGGCGGGCCATCAGGGGCAGTCCGCTGGCGACGGCGAGTTCGACCAGCGCGGTGCCGTCGGGGAGCAGGGCGTACCGCCCGGTGACCGGCCGTCCGTCGGGGCCGGTGCAGCCGGGGACGTCGTGCTCGGTGGTGCCGGGCAGGGCGGCCGCGACGGCGGCGGCGGTGCCCTCGCCGCCGTCGGCCATCGGACGGGCGATCAGTTCGTCGTCCGGCCGCACCGAGCGCCAGCCCTCGGCCAGCGCCCGGGCGGCGTCGGTCGCCGTCACCGTCCCCTTGAAGGAGTCCGGGGCGAGGACGACCCTCATGCGCCCACCACGTGGGCGCGGTGGCGCTCGACCACCGTCGCGAGGGTCCGTTCCCCGGGGGTGTCCCAGATCTCCTGGTTGAAGATCTCGGTCTCGATCCAGCCGGTGTACCCGGCGGCCGTGACCATCGCCGTCAGCGCGCCGAAGTCGATGTGCCCGTCGCCCACGTGGCCCCGGCCGAGCAGCGCGTCGGCGGGCAGCGGCAGCGTCCAGTCGCAGACCTGGTAGGAGGCGATCCGGGCGCCCGCGCGGGCGATCTGCGCGGCGAGGTCCGGGTCCCACCACACGTGGTAGCTGTCGACGACGACCCCGACCTGCTCGACGGGGTGGCGCTCGGCGAGGTCGAGGGCCTGGCCGAGGGTGGAGACGACGGCGCGGTCGGCGCAGAACATCGGGTGCAGCGGCTCGATCGCCAGCCGTACGCCCAGATCGCCCGCGTACGGCGCGAGTTCGGCCAGCCGGTCGGCGACCCGTTCGCGCGCCCCGGCCAGGTCGCGGCTGCCCTCGGGGATCCCGCCGACGACCATCACCAGGGTGTCGGTGCCCAGTTCGGCGGCGTCCTCCAGGGCGCGGAGGTTGTCGGCGAGCGCCGCCCGATGGGCGTCCGGTCCCTCGGCGGTGAGGAACCCGCCCCGGCACAGGCTGCTGACGGTCAGGCCCGCCGAGCGGATCAGCGAGGCCGCGCGTCCGACGCCGACCTCCTCGACCTTGTCGCGCCACAGCCCGATGGCCGGGACTCCGGCCTGCGCGCAGCCGCGCACCGCCTCCGGCAGGCTCCAGCCCTTGGTGGTGATCTGGTTCAGCGAGAGCCGGTTCACGCCGCCACCCCTGCCACCGCGAGGAACTGCCGCATCCGGTGCGCCGCCAGGTCCGGGTCGGGCAGGACCCCGGCGGCGTCGGCCAGCCGGAACAGCTCCACCAGGTGGGCCACGGAACGGCCGCTCTGGGCCCCGCCGACCATGGTGAAGTGGCTCTGGTGCCCGGCCAGCCAGGCGAGGAAGACGATGCCGGTCTTGTAGTGGTACGTCGGCGCCGCGAACAGGTGGCGGGCCAGCGGGAGGGTGGGGGCGAGCAGCGCGTCGTACCGGTCGGTGTCGCCGGCGTCCAGGGCGTGCAGCGCGGCCGCGGCGCGGGTGGCGATCGGGTCGAAGACGCCCAGCAGCGCGTGGCTGTGGCCGAGTTCGTCGCCGCGGATGAGCCGCGGGTAGTTGAAGTCGTCCCCGGTGTAGAGGCGGACGCCTTCGGGCAGGGCGCGGCGCAGGGCGATCTCCCGCTCGGCGTCGAGCAGGGACACCTTGATGCCGTCGATGCCGGCGCGGTTCTCGCGGATCAGCGCCAGCACCGTCTCGGTGGCCGTGTCCAGGTCGGCGGAGCCCCAGTAGCCGGCCAGCGCGGGGTCGAACATCTCGCCGAGCCAGTGGAGGATCACCGGCTGCCCGGCCTGGCCGATCAGCCGTCCGTAGACGTCGAGGTAGTCCTCCGGCCCGCGGGCCGCCGTGGCGAGGGCGCGGCTGGCCATCAGGACGGGCCGCGCGCCGGCCTCCTCGACGACCGCGAGCTGCTCCTCGTAGGCGGCCGTGGTCGCGGCGAGGTCCGCGCCCGGGGCGGTGAGCTGGTCGGTGCCGACGCCGCAGACGAGGCTGCCTCCGACGGCGCGGGCCTCGGCGCCGGAGCGGACGATCAGCTCCCGGGTGGCGGTCCAGTCCAGGCCCATGCCGCGCTGGGCGGTGTCCATGGCGTCGGCGACGCCGAGGCCCAGCGACCAGAGGTGGTGGCGGAAGGCGAGGGTGGCCTCCCAGTCGACGGCGGCCGGGGCGCCGGGGGCGTTGCCGCCGAGCGGGTCGGCGACGACGTGTGCGGCGGCGAAGGCCGTGCGGCTGCGCGGGGGGTGTGCCGGGAGGTCCAGCGGTTCCGGGGTGCCCAGCCGGTGGCGGCCGAGGCCGGGGAGGTTCAGCTCGGTCATCGGATCTCCAGGGCGGGGACGTCGAGGCGGCGGCCCTCGCGGGCGGAGCGCAGGCCGAGTTCGGCCAGCTGGACGCCCTTGGCGCCCTCCAGCAGGTCCCAGGTGTACGCGGAGCCGGTGGCGACGTGCCGCAGGAACAGCTCCCACTGCGCCTTGAAGCCGTTGTCGAACTCGCCGTTGTCCGGGACCTGCTGCCACTGCTCGCGGAACCGCTCGGTGGCCGGCAGGTCCGGGTTCCACACCGGCTTGGGGGTGGTGGCCCGGTGCTGGATCCGGCAGTTGCGCAGCCCGGCGACGGCGCTGCCCTCGGTGCCGTCGACCTGGAACTCCACCAGTTCGTCGCGGTCGACCCGGACGGCCCAGGAGGAGTTGATCTGGGCGGTGATGCCGCCCTCCAGTTCGAAGATGCCGTAGGCGGCGTCGTCGGCCGTCGCCGGGTAGGCGCGGCCCTGCTCGTCGACCCGCTCGGGGATGTGGGTGGCGGTGTGGGCGTACACCGAGCGGACGGGGGCGACGACCTGGTCCAGCACGTACCGCCAGTGCGGGAACATGTCGAGGATCATGCCGCCGCCGTCCTGGGCGCGGTAGTTCCAGGAGGGGCGCTGCGCCTCCTGCCAGTCGCCTTCGAACACCCAGTAGCCGAACTCGCCGCGCACCGACAGGATGCGGCCGAAGAAGCCGCCGTCCACCAGGCGCTTGAGCTTGCGCAGTCCGGGCAGGAAGAGCTTGTCCTGCACCGCGCCGTTGCACACGCCGGCCTCCCGGGCGAGCCGGGCGAGTTCGAGCGCTGCGTCGAGGGACTCGGCGGTCGGCTTCTCGGTGTAGACGTGCTTGCCGGCCGCGATGGCGGCGCGCAGGGCGGGTTCGCGGGCGGGGGTGACCTGGGCGTCGAAGTAGATCTCGGCGAGGGGGTGGGCGAGCGCCTCGTCGAGCGAGGTCGTCCAGTGCGTCAGGCCGTGGCGGTCCGCCAGTTCCCGGATCTTGCGGGCGTCGCGGCCGACCAGGATCGGCTCGGGCCACAGGGTGTCGCCGCCCTCCAGGGCGAGGCCGCCCTGTTCGCGGATGGCCAGGATCGAGCGCACCAGGTGCTGGCGGTAGCCCATCCGGCCGGTGACGCCGTTCATCACGACGCCGATCGTCCTCTGAGTCATGCGTGGTCCTCCGCGTCTTGAGCCGTCAGTCTTGACCGGTCAGGTGGAAAGCGCTTTCCCGGAGGTTATGGAGATATGCTGCGCGCGTCAATGCACGTGGTGGCGGAAAGCGGGGAACGGTCGATGGGTGTCACTCTCAGCGAGGTCGCCCGCCACGCCGGGGTCTCGCTCGCGACGGCCTCCCGCGCGCTCAACGGCTCGGCCCGGACGGTCGGCGGGGAACTGGCGGCGAAGGTCCGGGCCAGCGCCGACGCCCTCGGGTACCTGCCGAACGCCCCGGCCCAGGCCCTCGCCCGGGCGGCCACGGCCAACGTCGGCGTGCTGCTGCACGACGTGGCCGACCCGTACTTCGCGGCCGTCGCCCGCGGGGTCTCCGACGCCGCCGGGCGGGCCGGGCTGCTCCCGCTGGTGGTCAACACGGACGGCGATCCGCAGACGCAGGTGCGCGGCATCCGCATGCTGCACGGCCAGCGCGTCCGGGCCATCGTCCTGGCCGGCTCCGCCCACACCGACCCGGCCGCCGTCCGGGCCGTCGACGCGGCGCTCGCCGACTACCGGGCCGACGGCGGCAGGATCGCGACCATCACCGACCACGGGCCCGACTACGCCGCGGTCCTGCCGGACAACCGCGGCGGCGCGGCCGCCCTGACCCGCGCCCTGCTGGAGCTCGGGCACCGCGAGTTCGCCGTGATCACCGGGCCGGAGCGGCTGCGGGTCCCGGTGGAGCGGCTCGCCGGGGTGCGCGAGGCCCTCGCCGAGGCGGGCCTCGAACCGGCCGAAGGGGCCGTCCAGCACGTGGAGTTCACCCGTGAGGGAGGCCGCGAGGCGATGCGGAGGCTGCTCGACCGCCCGCGGGCCCAGTGGCCGACCGCCGTGCTGGCGCTGTCCGACATCTGCGCCGTCGGAGCGCTCGGCGAACTGCGCGCGCGCGGCGTGGACGTGCCCGGCCGGATGTCCGTGGCCGGTTTCGACGACATCCCGTTCGCCGCGGACGTGGCGCCCCCGCTGTCGACGGTGCGGATGCCGCTGGAGCGGCTGGGCGCCCGTGCCGTCGAGCTGGCGCTGGAGTCCGACGGGGACGGGCGGCCCGCCCGGCCGGCCCTGCCGACCGAGGTCGTGCTGCGGGCGAGCACCGGGGCGCCGTTCCGGCCGGCCCGGTGAGCGGGGGAGCGGCCGGGCGCGCGGCGCCGTCGGAGGCCCGGGGCCGGCTGGAGCGCGGACGGATCCGGGTGATCAGGACCAACCGGACCTCCCGGGCGGGATTTCCGCAGGCCGGGAACCCGGGAGGACCTGACCGGACGCTGGTGTGACCGGTACGGTGGTTCTGATCGACTCGGCACGCCTGTGTTCGTTCGATCGAATTTCGATTGAACGAGCCGGATCGATCAGACACCGTGCGCACGGGGTACGCAGGAGGAAGCCATGACCATCACGGCCGAGGAGCGTCGGTCCCGGATCCTGGAGGTCGTGCGCGACCTCAGGACGGTCCGCGTGGTGGACCTCGCCGCCCGGATGGGCCTCTCGGCCGTCACCGTCCGCCGCGACGTGGCGGTGCTCGCCGACGACGGGCTGCTGCAGCGTTCGCACGGCTCCGTCTCGCTGCCGCGCGCCAAGCCCACCGCGGCCGAGGGCGCCGAGACGGTCCTGGGCATGCTCGTGCCCACGGTCGGCTCGTACTTCGACGAGGTGGTCGGCGGCGCCCGGGTGGCCGCGACGGAGGCCGGTGCCCGCCTGGTGCTCGCCATCGCCCCGTACGAGTCGGCCGACGACCGCGCCCAGATCGGGCAGCTGCTCGACTCCGGTGTGGACGGCCTGCTGCTGACCCCCAACTGGCGCCCGGCCGGCGGAGAGCGCGGCCTGGGGGACGGCAGGCTCCCGGTACCCGCCGTGCTCGTCGAGCGCCGCCCGCCCGCCGACGGCGAGGGCGCGCTACTGGACTCCGTCGGCTCGGACCACCGGTACGGCGTCCTGCTCGCGCTGCGCCACCTGGTCGCGCTCGGACACGGCTCGGTGCTGCTGGTCGCCCGGGAGGACACCTGGACGGCGCACCAGGTCCGGGCTGGGTACGCCGAGGGGACGGCGCTGCTGGGACTGGAGCCCCAACCGGTGATCGACATCCGCCGCCCCGGCGTCGACTCCGAGGCCGTCGCCGAGCGGATCGCCGAGGCCGCCGGGCGGGGCGTGCGGGCCGTCCTGGTCCATAACGACCAGGACGCCATCCAGCTTCCGCCGCTGCTGCGCGCCCGGGGCGTCCAGGTGCCGGACGACGTGGCGCTGATCGCGTACGACGACGTGTTCGCGGCCCTCGCCGCGCCGCCGCTGACCGCCGTGGCGCCGCCGAAGCGGGCCGTCGGCGCGGCCGCCGTGGAACTGCTGCTGCGCCGCCTTCGGCTCGGCTCCGCGCTGCCCGTGCACCGCCTCGAACTGCTGCCCTCGCTGGAGGTCCGCACCTCCTGCGGCGGCGCGGGCGAGGCCGGCTGAGTCGCCCCGGCCGGCCCCGCCCGGGGCTCAGGCCGTGAGCCGGGCGAGGTGGGCCGCGCCGGCGTCCAGCAGCCCGGGCAGCGGGGCGGCGGCCGGGTACCAGGGGGCCTCGTACTCCCAGGACACCCAGCAGTCCGCCGGGAGGGCGCGCACGCACTCGGCGATCGGCAGCACGCCCGCCCCGAGCGCGATCGGCGTGAGGTCGTCCTCGCCCGCGACGTCCTTGACCTGGACGTAGCCGAGGTGGGGTGCGAGCGCGGCCAGACTCCGCGCCGGGCTCTCGCCGGCCAGGTGGGTGTGCAGCAGGTCCCACAGCGCGCCGACGGCCGGGTGCCCGACGAGGTCGAGCACCCGGGCCACGTCACGCCCGGCGCGGTGCGAGTCGTGGGTCTCCAGCAGGATCCGGACGCCGAGGGCGTGGGCGGTGTCGGCCGCCGCGGCGAGCCGCCGGGCGGCCCGCCGGTCGTCCTCGTCCGGGGCGGACCGCTCGCCGTGCGGGAAGACCCGCAGGTGGCGCGCCCCGAGGTCGGCGGTCAGCCGCAGGTGGTCGACCAGGTCGGCGACCGCCCGGTCGTCCTCGCCCGGCGCGGCGACGCCGAGGTACGAGGCCACGGCGAGCGGGGTGATCCCGTGGGCGGTGAACTCCCTTCGGGCACTGCGCAGTTCCGCGGCCGTCAGGCCCGGGTGCACCGGTTCGCCGGGCGCGCAGCGCAGTTCGAGTCCCTGCCAGCGGTGCTCGGCCGCCAGCCGGAGGACCTCGGTGAGCGGGCGGCCGGGCAGGCCCAGGGTGGAGAGGGCGAGGCGCACGGGGTCAGTCCTCCCGGTGGACGGTGACGGAGCCGTCGGCGAGTTCGGCGGTGTGCCGCGTGCCGTCCGGCCAGTGGACGTGGAGCAGGTGGCCCCGCGGGGTGCGTTCGGTGCGGATCCCGACGGCCGCGAGGGGCGGCCGGGGCGCCGGGCCCCGGGCGAGCCGGGCGGTGCTGACGAACAGGGTGGCCGCGCCGGTGGTCCGCCCGGTGGCACGGGGGACCGCGCCGACGGCGCCGAGCGCCGTGCCGGCCGGCAGCGGGTCGGTGCCGGCCGTGGTGTAGCCCTCCGCGTGGCGCAGCTGGGAGAGCAGCGGCAGGCCGTCCGCCCCGGTGGCGGTGGCGGTGGCGAGCGGCCCGTCCACGGTGGTGGCGACGCCGTCGCCGGCCGCCGCCCAGCCGCTGTGCCGGACCTCGGTGCCCGGCTGGGCCCCGGTGACCAGGTGGGCGTGTACCTCCTCGGCCCCGGCGGCGAGCACGAGGGAGGTCACGACGACGCCGGGCAGCTCCTCGCCGCCCGCCCGGGGCCGGTGCGCGGAGGCGGCCCAGCCGTCGCCGGCGCCGAGCGGTTCGATCCGGCCGCGCTCGGTGAGGGTGCCGCCGGCGATCAGGCCGAGGTGGTTGTCCGGCGGCCCGTCCAGCACCGGGCCGGTCGCGGTGGAGTGGGCGAGGCGGGCGTAGAGCGGGTCGTCGGGCAGCACCTCGTCGGCGGGCTGGTCGTCGCTGCCGTGGTTGTGCAGCCGGACGAGGCCGTCGGCGGCGGTGGACTGGATCAGCCAGCCGGGCCGGGGGAGCGGGTGGACGGCGTCCGCGAGTTCGGCGGGCCCGGGCTGCTCGACGGCCGTCCAGACCGGGTGGTCCGCGGGCAGCAGCAGCCCGAGGAAGCCCTTGCTCGCCCAGTAGGGGGAGGCCGGGCCGGAGTACGGCTGGACCATCGGGGGGTACGGGCCGTGCCAGCCGGAGGTGAGCAGGCCCTCGGCGTCGAGCGCGCCGCGGTCGAGGAAGTGGCGCAGGGCGCCGGAGGCGAGGCGGCGGGTGGTGCCGGCGGACAGCGGGGTGTGCCCGCTGAGGGCGCCGGCCCACAGCGGGGCCGCGGCGGCGAAGCGGTAGGTGAGCGAGCGGCCCTGGTGGACGGGGGCGCCGTCGGCGCCGAAGGCGCGGGCACAGGCGTCGAGGTGGGCGGCGAGCCGGCCGCCGTACCGGTCGAGCAGCTGCCGGTGGCCGCCCAGGTGGGCGTGCAGGACGGGGTAGAGGTGGAAGGCCCAGCCGTTGTAGTGGTCGAAGGCGCGCGGGCGCCCGTCGGTGTACCAGCCGTCGCCCCGGTACCAGGTCTCGATCCTCGCCAGGCCGCGTTCCACGGCCCGCTCGGCGGCCTCGGTGTCGATCCCCGCCTCGGCGAGGAAGCCGCCGACGGTCAGCGGGAAGAGCCACCAGTTGTTGTCCACGGGGGCGTGGTGGAGCGCGCGGGACAGCCAGGCGCCGGCCCGTTCGCGGACGTCCTCGTCGAGGCGGTCCCAGAGCCAGGGGCGGGTGATCCGCAGGGCGAGGGCGATGGACGCGGCCTCGACCATGGCCTGGCCCCGGTCGGTGATCACCGGCCAGGAGACGGGGTCGGTATCGGTGAGCGCGCGGTCGGCGGTCGGGCGGCGGGTGCCGGCGGCGAGCCCCTCGGCGTAGGCCGGGAGCAGCCCGTGGGGGTCGTCGCCGCCGGCGCCCGCGACCCGGAAGGCGGCCAGCAGGAACGTCCGGGCGTAGCCCTCCAGCCCGTCCGAGCGGGGGCCGGACCAGCTGGGACGGTCGCCGGGCAGGCCGATCAGCGCGTGCGCGGGGCCGGCGTGACGGCGGACGGCGGCCAGCAGGCCGTCGGCGGCGGCCTCCCAGTGCGCCCTGGTCCAGCCGGTGAGGGGGCTGAGCGCGCGGTCTTCGGGCGGTAGCTCGATCGGGGGCATGCCGGGCTCCTCGGGTGGGGCGGGGACCGAGTCCGGGGATGACCCGGATCGATCGCCCATGATATTGATCAAATGATCCGGCTGGACAGGGGTGAACGTCACGGAACGGGCGCTTTCCCATAAAGAAGCCTGAACATTGACGGTTCGGCCGGATCGAAACAGATCATTTGATCCTGAACTCTTGACTTCGATCGAAGCGCGGTCCCAGGATGGCCACACCCCTCACACCCCCCTCCACCGGGAGACGAGCCATGTCCACGACCCCCGCCCGTGTCCGCAGAGCCCCCCGCCTGGCCGCCGCGCTCGTCGCGTCCGCCCTCTGCGTGACGTCCCTCGCCGCCTGCGGCAGCGACTCCTCGAGTGGTGGCGCCGGCGACGGCAAGCCCGTCGCCCTCACCTTCTGGGGCTGGGCCAAGGGCACCAAGGAGGTCGTGGCCGCCTTCAACGCCAGCCACCCGGACATCCAGGTCACCTACGAGGAGATCCCCTCCGGCGTCGCCGGCGGCTACGCCAAGATCTCCAACGCGGTCAAGGCCGGCAACGCGCCCGACGTGTTCAACGTCGAGTACGTGCAACTGCCCGACATGGTCAGCCAGGGCGCCGTGCAGGACATCGGCAAGCTCGTCACCGACGGCGTCAAGGCCAAGTACCTGAGCCAGGCCCTGGAACTCACCACCCTCGGCGGCACCACCTGGGCCCTGCCGCTGGACGCCTCGCCGCAGGCCTTCTACTACCGCAAGGACCTCCTCGACAAGGCCGGCATCACCCCGCCGAAGACCTGGGACGAGTTCCGCACCGCCGCCCAGAAGCTGAAGGAGGCCCAGCCGGACGCCCGCATCGCCACCTTCTTCCCCGACGACCCGACCACCTTCGAGGCCATGGCCTGGCAGGCCGGCGGCCACTGGTTCAAGAGCTCGGGCGACGCCTGGAACGTCGACGCCACCGGCGCGGAGACCAAGAAGGTCGCCGACTACTGGCAGCAGCTCATCAACGACGACCTGGTCCGGGTCATGCCGTCCTTCAGCCAGCAGTGGACGGCCTCCCTGCAGAAGGGCGAGACGGCCGGCTACCTCGGCGCCACCTGGGGCGGCGGCGTGCTCAAGGGCACCGTCCCCGACGCCTCCGGCAAGTGGGCCGTCGCCCCCGTCCCGACCTGGGACGGCAGCCCCGCCAGCGGCATGCTCGGCGGCACCACCTTCGCCGTCTCCAAGAACAGCAAGAAGGCGAAGGCCGCGGTGGAGTTCGCCACCTGGGCCACCAGCACGCCCGAGGGCTTCAACGCCCGCATCGCCTCCGGCACCTCCTCCGCCTACCCGGCCGCCCCGGCCCTGGTCTCCGTCGCCCAGGCCGCCTTCAAGACCGACTTCTACGGCGGCCAGGACGTCTACGCGATCTACGGCGACGCCGCCAAGTCCATCAAGCCCGGCTGGCAGTGGGGCCCCGCCATGGGCGCCACCAACAACTCCCTCAAGGACGCCTTCGGCAAGCTCACCCAGGGCGGCACCGTCCAGTCCGCCGTGGACGCGGCGCAGCAGGCCACCGTCGCCGAGCTGAAGAACCGCGGAATCAAGGTCGCCCAGTGACCACCGCTCCGACCGGCCGCGCCGCCCGGACCGAGCCCGCCCGCCCCACCCGCGGGCGGCTCCGGCCCGGGCGGTACGGCGCGCCCGCCGTGCTCCTCGCGCCGTTCCTGGTCCTCTTCACCGCCTGCACGCTCGTCCCGATCGGGTACGCCGTCTACCTCAGCCTCTACTCGGAGCACCGCTCCGGCCTCGGCTTCGGCGGCATCGAGACGGTCTTCACCGGCCTCGGCAACTACACCCGCGCCCTCGGCGACCCGGCCTTCCTCGACGGCTTCCGCACCACGGCCCTGTACTGCCTGCTGTACATCCCGCTGATGGTCGGCCTGTCGCTGGTCTTCGCGCTGCTCCTGGACTCCACGCTGGCCCGCGCCCGCCGCTTCTTCCAGCTCGCGCTGTTCCTGCCGCACGCGGTGCCCGGCATCATCGCCGCCCTGATCTGGATGTACCTGTACACCCCCGGCATCAGCCCGGTCATCGAGGCGCTGAACTCCGCCGGGAGCAGCCCCGATTTGCTCGGGAACCCGCTGCCCGCCGTGGTCAACATCGCGCTGTGGGAATGGGTCGGCTACAACACCGTCATCTTCTACGCCGCGCTCCAGGCCGTCCCGCGCGAGGTGCTGGAGGCCGCGATCGTCGACGGCGCCGGCCCGCTGCGCACCGTCCTCAGCATCAAGATCCCGCTGATCCGCGCCTCGATCGTGATGGTCGGGCTGTTCACCGTGATCGGCTCCCTCCAACTGTTCACCGAACCGATGATCCTGCACGGCGCCTCACCCGGCGTCGTCAGCACCTGGACCCCCAACATGTACGCGTACACCGCCGCCTTCGACCGCGGCGACTACGGCCTCGCCGCCGCCTCCTCGGTGCTGCTGGCCCTCACCGCGGCCGTCCTGTCCTTCCTCGTCACCTGGGCGACCCGCACCCGCCCCGCCCGCCGGACGGAGGACTCCGCATGACCACGCTCGCCCCCGAACGCGAAACCCGCCGGCGCCCCCGCGCGCCCAGGACCGACCGCGGCCGGGCCAGGCGCACGCCCTGGACCCTGTCCAAGGCCGCCGTCAACGGCGCCCTCGTGCTGGCGGCCGCCTACACCCTGCTGCCGCTCGGCTGGCTGCTCACCGCCGCCGCCAAGAACACCGGCGACCTCCTCGGCGGCCACACCCTCACACCGTCCAACTGGAACCTCGGCGCCAACCTGCACGCCCTCGCCACCACCGGCGACGGCATCTACTTCCGCTGGTACCTCAACTCGCTGCTCTACGCGGGCATCGGAGCCCTGCTCTGCGCCCTCGTCTGCGTCGGCGCCGGCTACGCCTTCCACGTGTACGCCTTCCCCGGCAAGGAGAAGCTGTTCGGGCTCGTCCTGCTCGGCGTGCTGGTGCCGACCACGGCCCTCGCCCTGCCGATGTACCTGCTCGCCTCCGAACTCGGCCTCGCCAACACCTTCTGGGCGGTCTTCCTGCCCTCCCTGGTGAACCCCTTCGGCGTCTACCTCGCCCGCGTCTTCTGCGCCGGCTACATCCCCGGCGAGGTGCTGGAGGCCGCCCGGACGGACGGGGCGAGCGAGCTGCGCGCCTTCTGGTCGATCGGGCTCAGGATGGTCATGCCCGGCTTCGTCACGGTGTTCCTGTTCCAGTTCACCGCGATCTGGAACAACTTCTTCCTGCCGCTGGTGATGCTCTCCGACAACCGGCTCTTCCCGGTCAGCCTCGGCCTGTACGCGTGGAACACCCAGACCCACGCGTTCCCCGAGTTCTACCCGCTGGTCGTGACCGGCTCGCTGCTGGCCGTCGTGCCACTGGTGGTCGCGTTCGTCGCACTCCAGCGCCACTGGAAGGCCGGTCTGACCGCGGGAAGCGTCAAGTGACCCACCAGACCGCCGACTCCACGACCGCGCCGGAGAACCACGTGCCCAACCCGCCCGCCCCGAACGCCGCGACCGGGAACGCGCCCACCCCGCCGCGCCGGCGCCCGCGCGCCCTGCTGGTCATGACCCCGGACCTCGTCGGCCGGCTGGTCGACGACGAGACCATGGCCCGGCTCACCACCCTCGCCGAACTCGACCCGGTGCTGGTCGTCGACGACTTCACCGGCCCCGAGGCGGCCGCCGTCCTCGCCGAGACCGAGGTGATCGTCAGCAGCTGGGGCTGCCCGCCGCTCGACGAGGCCGTGCTCGCCGCCGCGCCCCGGCTGCGCGCCGTCGTCCACGCCGCCGGATCGGTCAAGCACCATGTCACCGAGGCCTGTTGGGACCGCGGCATCCAGGTCTCCTCGGCCGCCTGGGCCAACGCCCTGCCCGTCGCCGAGTACACCGTCGCCAACGTGCTGTTCGCCAACAAGCAGCTGCTGCGGCTCAGCGCCGACTACCGCGCGCGGCGGGCCCCGCACGACTGGCAGGCCGCCTACCCCGAGGCCGGCAACTACCGGCGCACCACCGGCATCGTCGGCGCCTCCCGGATCGGGCGGCGCGTCCTCGAACTGCTCCGCCCCTTCGACCTGGAGCTGCTGCTCCACGACCCGTACGTGGACGAGGCCGAGGCGGCCGCGCTGGGCGCCCGCTCGGTGACCCTCGACGAACTGTGCGAGCGCAGCGACGTGGTGAGCGTGCACGCTCCCGAACTGCCCGGCACCCGGCACATGATCGACCGCCGCAGGCTCGCCCTGATGCGCGACGGGGCGACGCTGGTGAACACCTCCCGCGGCTCGCTGATCGACCAGGAGGCCCTGGTCGAGGAGCTGGTCTCGGGCCGCCTCAACGCCGTCCTGGACGTCACCGTCCCGGAGGTGCTGCCGGAGGACTCGCCGCTCTACGACCTGCCCAACGTCCTGCTCACCCCGCACGTGGCCGGCTCGCTCGGCGGCGAACTGCGGCGGATGGCCGCCGCGGCGGCGGACGAGCTGGCGCGCTACGCCGACGGCAGTCCCTTCGCCCACCCGGTGCTGCGCGGCGACCTGGACCGCACCGCCTGACCGGGCGCGATCCCCGCCCGAGGGGGCGTGAGGGCCGCAGGAGTCACCCGACTCCTGCGGCCCTCGGCGTTCGCGCGGCGCGGCGTCCGGTCGTGCGACGACGTCGGCGGCCGTGCTCCTCCGAGGAGCAGGGCCGCCG
>NZ_JBSFWR010000112.1:0-26539 GCF_053594915.1 Kitasatospora sp. NPDC002543
TCCCGTTTTTCCGCTCACAGATTACAACATCTGAAATCTGTCAGCTGAACTCCGTCGGCGATGCGTCAGCGGTTGGTGAACTCCGGCGGGCGCTTCTCGGCGAAGGCCGCCATGCCCTCCTTCTGGTCCGCGGTGGCGAAGGCGGCGTGGAAGAGCCGGCGCTCGAAGCGGACGCCCTCGGCGAGCGTGGTCTCGAAGGCGCGGTTGACGCTCTCCTTCATCATGATCGCCGCGGGGGTGGACATCGCCGCGATGGTCCCGGCGGTGGCCAGCGCCTCGGACAGCAGCTGGTCCGCCGGGACGATCCGGGAGACCAGTCCGGCCCGCTCGGCCTCCTCGGCGCCCATCATCCGGCCGGTCAGGCACAGCTCCATGGCCTTCGCCTTGCCGACCGCCCGGGTCAGCCGCTGCGAGCCGCCGATGCCGGGGATCACCCCGAGCTTGATCTCCGGCTGCCCGAACTTGGCGGTGTCCGCCGCGAGCAGGACGTCGCACAGCATCGCCAGCTCGCAGCCGCCGCCCAGCGCGAACCCGGCCACCGCCGCCACCACCGGCTTGCGCAGGGCACCGAGCCGGTCCCACGGGCCCAGCCAGTCGTCCAGGTAGACGTCGGGGAACCGGTTGCCCTGCATCTCCTTGATGTCGGCGCCGGCCGCGAAGGCCTTCTCCGAGCCGGTGATCACCAGACAGCCGATCTCCGGGTCCCGGTCGAAGGCCGTCGCGGCGGCGACGACCTCGTTCATGAGCTGGGTGTTGAGCGCGTTGAGCGCCTTGGGCCGGTTGAGCGTGATCAGCCCCACCCGGCCCTTGCGCTCGACCAGGATCGTCTCGTAGGTCTCGGTCTCGGTCATCGCCGTCGACTCCCATTTCCGCTGCTCGGCGCCCGTGGGCGCGCCCTGACCACCCAACGATCTACGACGCGCCCCGCCTCGCGCCAGTCTTGGTATGCGAGACGCCGGTCACCAGCCGGTGGAGGGGCGGGCGCCGCGCCGGTCAGAAGCGGACGCCGTAGCGCTCCGCCGCCCGCCGTACGGTCTCCGGCCCGACCTCGCCCCGGCGGGCCAGTGCGGCCAGCGCGGCGACCGTCACCGACTCGGCGTCCACCCCGAAGTGCCGTCGGGCCGCCGCCCGGCTGTCCGAGAGGCCGAAACCGTCGGTGCCCAGCGAGGTCCAGTCCTGCTCCACCCACGGACGGATCTGGTCCGGCACCGCGCGCATCCAGTCGCTGACCGCCAGCACCGGCCCGGGGGCCCCGGCCAGCGCCCGGGTCACGTACGGGACGCGGGCCGCCGTTCCGGCCCCGGCCGCCGCCTGCGCCAGGTTGGCCGCGTCGCACTCCAGCGCCTCGCGGCGCAGCTCCGTCCAGGAGGGCGCGGACCAGACGTCGGCCGCGACGCCCCACTCCTCGCCGAGCAGTCGCTGGGCCGTCAGGGCCCAGCGCACGGCGGTGCCGGAGGCGAGCAGCTGGATCCGCGGCGCTTCTGCGGGCCGGTCGGCGGGCGGGACGAGCGGTCGGACGGGCGGTTGGGCGGGCGGCTGGGCGGTGGTCAGGGCCGAGGCGTCCGCCGCGCGGTAGCGGTAGAGGCCGCGCAGGATGCCCTCCACGACGTCCTCGCCGTCCGGCATCGCGGGCTGCACCAGCGGCTCGTTGTAGACGGTGAGGTAGTAGAACACGTCCTCGCCGTGGGGGTGCCGCTCGCTGCCGCCGTACATCCGGCGCAGTCCCTCGCGGACGATCGCGGCCACCTCGTAGCCGAACGCGGGGTCGTAGCAGAGCGCGGCCGGGTTGGTGGAGGCGATCAACTGGGAGTGTCCGTCGGCGTGTTGGAGGCCCTCGCCGGTCATCGTGGTGCGGCCGGCGGTGGCGCCGATCAGGAAGCCCCGACCCAACTGGTCGGCCAGCGCCCACATCTGGTCGGCGGTGCGCTGCCAGCCGAACATCGAGTAGAAGATGTAGAACGGGACGACGGGCTCGCCGTGGGTCGCGTACGCGGTCGCGGCGGCGGTCAGCGAGGCCATCGAACCGGCCTCGGTGATGCCCTCGTTGAGGATCTGGCCGGTCGCCGATTCCTTGTAATGGAGTAGCTGGTCGCGGTCGACCGGGTCGTAGGTCTGTCCGAGCGGGGAGTAGATTCCGGCGGTCGGGAAGAGTGACTCCATGCCGAAGGTGCGGGCCTCGTCCGGGACGATCGGCACCCAGCGGTGGCCGGTCGCCTTGTCCCGCATCAGGTCCTTGACGAGCCGGATGAACGCCATGGTGGTGGCGATCTCCTGGCTGCCGGAGCCCTTGAACTGGGTCTCGAAGGGCTTCGCGGGAGCGGTGGGCAGCGGGGTGAAGCGCACCCGCCGGGCGGGTACGGGACCGCCCAGTGCGGCGCGGCGCTCGCGCAGGTACCGGGCCTCCGGGGAGTCCGGTCCGGGGTGCGCGTACGGGGGCAGGGCTTCGTTCAAGGCGGCGTCCGGGATGGGGAGTTCGAGCAGGTCGCGCATGGCCCGGAACTCGGCGCCGGAGAGCTTCTTCATCTGGTGGTTGGCGTTGCGGGACTCGAAGCCGGGGCCGAGGGTCCAGCCCTTGACGGTCTGCACCAGTACCACTGTGGGCGCGCCCCGGTGTCCGAGCGCGGCGCGGTAGGCCGCGTATACTTTGCGCGGTTCGTGGCCGCCCCGGGAGGTGGCGACGGTTCCGATCAGCCGCTGGTCGTCCAAGGTGTCGGCGAGCGAACGCAGTTCGGGCGAGCCGCGGAAGAGGTGCTCGCGGACGTACCCGGCGTCCGAGGCGGCGTAGGTCTGGAACTGGCCGTCCGGCACCTCGCCGAGCCGGCGGACGAGCGCGCCCGTGGTGTCCCGGGCCAGCAGGTCGTCCCAGGCCTCACCCCACAGCGACTTGACGACGTTCCAGCCGGCCGCGCGGAACCGGCGCTCCAGTTCCTGCACGATCTTGCCGTTGCCGCGCACCGGACCGTCGAGCCGCTGCAGGTTGCAGTTGACGACGAAGGTGAGGTTGTCCAGGTTCTCCCGGGCGGCCAGGGCGAGCGCGGCGGTGGCCTCGGGCTCGTCCATCTCGCCGTCGCCGAGGAAGGCCCAGACGTGCGAGCCGGAGGTGTCCTTGATCCCGCGGGCGGTCAAGTACCGGTTGAACCGGGCCTGGTGGATCGCCGAGAGCGGGCCGAGGCCCATCGAGACGGTCGGGAACTCCCAGAACCAGGGCAGCCGGCGAGGGTGCGGGTAGGAGGGCAGGCCGTCGCCGCCGACCTCCTGGCGGAAGCGGTCCAGCTGGGCTTCGGAGATCCGGCCCTCCAGGAACGCGCGGGCGTAGACGCCGGGGGCGGCGTGGCCCTGCACGTACAGCTGGTCGCCGGATCCGTCGGCCTCCTTGCCGCGGAAGAAGTGCTGGAAGCCGACCTCGTACAGCCAGGCGGCGGAGGCGTAGGTGGCCATGTGGCCGCCCAGGCCGCCGCGGTGGTTGCCCCTGGTCACCATGGCGGCGGCGTTCCAGCGGTTCCAGGCGGTGATTCGGCGTTCCATCTCCTCGTCGCCGGGGAAGTCCGGTTCGGCGGCGGTGGGGATGGTGTTGACGTACGGGGTGTCCAGCAGCGGCGGGACGTCGAGCCGCTGCAGCTCGGCGTGCTCGACGAGGCGGCGCAGCAGGTGGGCGGCGCGGTTCGGACCGCTGAAGTCGCGGGCGGCGTCGAGGGACGCGCGCCACTCCGCGATCTCCTCGGGGTCGTGGTCGGGAAGCTGGTCGAGCTGGGACACGGGTGGTTCCCCTTTACGGTGCGCTTCAGGGTGCTGATTCCGTGATGCGGAATAGCATTCCTCTCCATGGAACTAAGGGGACCGTAGGGAGCGGGCTGGAGGTGCGTCAACTGCTACTGGTGGGTAATTTGAGCGATGATCGATCATCCTTGTGCGAACTTGAATGAGGTGCGGGGAGGAAGCCCCCGGAGGCCGGGTGGTTCAGTCGGAGTGCCGGGCGTACTCCAGGACGTGCTCGGCCAGCAGCCTGCCGACCTCCGGGTCCTGCCGCCGGAAGGCCTCGATCAGCGGCCCGTGGTCGGCGGCGTTGTCGTGCAGCTCCGGCCGGACCCGGTGCAGCGACAGCACCGTCCACACCTCGACCCCCAGGCCCTCCCAGGTCCGCAGCAGCGTGCCGTTGCCGGAGGCGGCCACGATCTCGCGGTGGAAGGCCACCCCGTGCCGGGCCTGGCCGAGGGCGTCGCCGGCCGCCGCGGCCGCCGCCATCCGCTCGGCGTGCCGCTCCAGGCCGGTGGTGTCCCCGGCCAGCCGGACCACCGCCGACTCGGCGGCCAGCCGCTCCAGGGAAGCGCGCACCTGGTAGACCTCGCGCAGCTCGGACGGGCCGATCTCGCGCACCCGCACGCCCCGGTTGGGTTCGGCGTCGAGCAGCCCGAGCGTCCGCAGCGCGTGCAGCGCCTCGCGGACCGGCGCCTGGCTGACGTTCAACTCGGCGGCCAGGCGCCGCTCGACGATCCGGTCCCCGGGTTGCCAGCGGCCGTTCAGCAGGCCCTCCAGGAGCAGCCCGCGCACCTGCTCGCCGAGCGGCACCCGGGACAGCGGATCGGTGTCCCCGGCCGGGGACGGCTGCGGGACCGGGTGGTTCATGGCGGACTCCAGGTGTGCCGGTGGAGGGTGGGGAGGGGCCGGGGGCGTCGGACCCGGCAAGACCTGTGCGGCGCGCCCAGGGCGTGTCCTGCGGGTCTTCGCCGGGTCCGACAAGATCCACAAGACACGCCCTAGGCCAGGCCCAGCTCGTCGTCCCCGCGCGGGGCGAGGAAGCGGGCGACGTCCGCGTCCGTCACCTCGGCGAGCGTGCCGGGCTTCCAGCGGGGCGCGCGGTCTTTGTCGATCACCTGTGCGCGGATGCCCTCGACCATGTCGTGGCTCTCCAGCGCGGCGCAGGCGATCCGGTACTCCTGGTCGAGCACGGCTTCCAGCGAGGGCAGCGTACGGGCGCGGCGGAGCGCGGCCAGGGTGGTCTTCACGGCGGTGGGGGAGTTCGCCAGGACGGCCTCGGCGGCCTCCTTCGCCTCCGGCACACCGGAGTTCAGCAAGCGGTCGACGATCTCCTCGGCGGTGTCGGCCGCGTAGCAGGCGTCGATCCAGGCGCGGTCGGCGGCCAGTGCGGCGGGCGGCGCGGGTTCGGCGTGCGCGGCGACGACGGCGGCGACTTCGGCGGTGGTGACCCCGGCGGCGGCGGTCGCGGCGGTGCTCCGGCTCAGCGCGTCGAGCAGGTCCGGCAGGCGAGGCGAGGGCACGAAGTGGTCCGCGAACCCGCACAGCAGGGCGTCGCCCGGCCCCATCGAGGCCGCGGTGAGCCCGAGGTGGGTGCCCAACTCGCCCGGGGCCAGGGCCAGCAGCCGGCTGCCGCCGACGTCCGGGGCGATGCCGATCCGGGTCTCGGGCATCGCGACGGTGGAGCGCTCGGTGACGATCCGCACCGCGCCGTGGGCGGACACCCCGACGCCGCCGCCCATGGTGATGCCGTCCATCACCGCGACGTACGGCTTCGGGTAGCGGGCGATCAGCGCGTTCAGCCGGTACTCGTCGCGGAAGAACACCCGGGTGCCGGCCCCGCCGGTCATGGCGTCGCCGTGCATCGCGCGGATGTCGCCGCCCGCGCACAGGCCCCGCTCGCCGGCGCCGGTGAGTACCACGGCGCGTATCCGGTCGTCCGACGCCCAGTCCGCGAGGGTGGCGTGGAGGGCGGTGACCATGCCGTGGGTCAGCGAGTTGAGCGCCCGCGGGCGGTTCAGCACGAGCCGTCCGACCCCGCCGTCCAGGAACGCCCGGACCTCCGCCACCTCTGTGTCCACCGGGTCCGCTCCCGTCCCTCGACGATGTCGACCTGGTTCCTGCCGGAACCCCGGCGTCCACCGTACCGGGGCCGGCGGGGCGTTCCGGTCACCGGGCCGCACCGGCCGGGGCGGGTGCGCGGCAGCGGTTCAGGGCCAGACGCGCAGGGCGAGTTCGGCGGTGCGGGCCAGGTCGGCGACGGTGGCGCCGTCCCGGGCCTGTTGGGACATGCCCTGGAGGACCGTGCCGAAGAAGGCGGCCAGCGCCTTCGGGTCGGCCTCGGGCGGCAGTTCGCCGTCCTGTCGCGCTCGGCGCAGCCGCTCCTCGAAGATCCGCAGGTTCCCGTTGCGCTGGTCGCGCAGCCGCTCCTGGATGCCGGCGTCCTGCGGGGTGACGTTGGTGGCCGCGGAGATCACCAGGCAGCCGGCCGGATGGGAGGGGTCGGCGTAGACGACGGCGGCCTCGCGCAGGATCCGGGCGAAGGCGCCGTACGCGGTGGGCTCCTCCGCCAGCGCGACCGTCGCGAACGCGCCGACGGGGGAGAGGCCGTACTGGCGGACCACCTCCTCGAACAGCGCGCGCTTGTCGCCGAAGGCCGCGTAGAGGCTGCCGGGGCGGATGCCCATGGCGGAGGTGAGGTCGGCGACCGAGGTGGCCTCGTAGCCGAGCTGCCAGAACAGCCGGGTGGCCGCGGCTAGCGCCTCGGCCCGGTCGAAGGCCGGCGGTCGGCCGCGTCGGGGTGCCGGCCCGGGGCCGGTCGTCCCGCTTCCGGATGCCGCGCTCGCCGCGGGGGGTTCTGCCATGTGCCGAATTTTAGAGCACTCACTCAAGAACGGTGTGCTAGCTTCTTTCTTGAGCGACCGCTCAAGAATTACCCGGAGTGCAGCAGGAGGGGGATCGGCCATGGGCGCGAACAGGCTTCAGGGCAGGACGGCGATGGTCACGGGCGGCAGCAGGGGCATCGGACGGGCCATCGCCCGCCGGCTCGGGCGGGACGGCGCCACCGTCGCCGTCGGCTACGCCCGGAACGAGGCGGCGGCGGAGGAAGTGGTGGCGGGCATCCGCGCGGACGGCGGCCGGGCCTTCGCACTGCCCGCCGCGCTGGGGCGGCACGGCGACGCCGTCGCGCTGTGGGAGGCCTTCGACGCGCGGATAGCCGAGCACGCGCCGGCCGGGGGCGTCGACATCATCGTGAACAATGCCGGGATCGGGCGCAGCTCCGACCTGGCCGGTCTGACCGAGGGGGAGTTCGACGAGGTCTTCGCGGTCAACGTCCGCGCGCCATTCTTCGTCGTCAAGCACGGGCTGGAACGGTTGCGCGACGGCGGCCGGATCATCAACGTCTCCAGCGGCCTGGCCCGGCTCGCCATGCCGGAGATCATGGCCTACGGCGCCACCAAGGGGGCGCTGGACACCTTCTCGCTCAACCTCGCCCAGCAGCTCGGACCGCGCGGGATCACCGTCAACTCGGTGGCGCCCGGGATCATCGACACCGACCTCAACGCGGAGTGGCTGCGCGATCCGGAGGCCAGGGCGAAGGCGGCCTCGATCTCGGCGCTCGGCCGGGTCGGGGCGCCGGAGGACATCGCGGACATCGTCGCCTTCATCGCCTCGGACGAGGCGCGGTGGATGACCGGCCGGGTGGTCGATGCCACCGGCGGCTCGGGGCTGTAGCTGTAGGCGGGGCTCGGGGGGCGTCCGCGAGGGGGTGCGGGGCGCGGACGGCGAACAGCCGACAGCTGACAGATGATGAAATCTGTCAGCTGTCGGCTGTCATCTGAAACCCGTGACCTGCTGCTCGTGCCTGTTCTCCGGCGCCTGCGAACCGGTGTCCGCGAACCGGTGTCCGAGGCCTCCCTGGACTCTCAGCCCCGGACGCGCCCCGAGACCTCGCCGAAGCCGACCACGGTGCCGTCCGGTCCGGGCGCGGTGGCGGTGATGACCACCTCGTCGCCGTCCTCCAGGAAGGTCCGGGTCGTCCCGTCCGGGAGCTTCAGCGGCTCCTCCCCGTTCCAGGTCAGCTCGATCAGCGCACCCCGGGTGTCCCGCTCCGGCCCGCTGACCGTCCCCGAGGCGAACAGGTCGCCGGTGCGCAGCGAGGCGCCGTTGACGGTCATGTGGGCCAGCTGCTGCTGCGCCGTCCAGTACATGGTGGCGAACGGCGGCCGGGAGACCGGGTGCCCGTTCAGCCGGACCTCCATCGCCAGGTCCAGGCCCCACGGCTCGCCGCCCCGGTCGTCCAGGTACGCCAGCGGCTCGACGTCGCGCTCCGGCGGCGCGATCCGGGCGTGCTCCAGGGCGTCCAGCGGCACGATCCACGGCGAGACCGAGGTCGCGAAGGACTTGCCGAGGAACGGGCCGAGCGGCACGTACTCCCAGCCCTGGATGTCGCGCGCCGACCAGTCGTTGAGCAGGCAGACGCCGAACACGTGCTCGCGGAAGTCGTCCAGCGGGACCGGCCGGCCGAGTTCGGACGGCGTGCCGACGACGAAGCCGACCTCGGCCTCGATGTCCAGCCGGCGCGACGGTCCGAAGGTCGGCGCGGCGTCGGAGGGTGCCTTGCGCTGCCCGTGCGGGCGCACCACCGGCGTGCCGGAGACCACGACCGTTCCCGCCCGTCCGTGGTAGCCGATCGGCAGGTGCTTCCAGTTGGGGGTGAGCGGCTCGGATCCCGGGCGGAAGATCCGGCCCAGGTTGGTGGCGTGGTGCTCCGAGGCGTAGAAGTCGACGTAGTCGGCGACCTCGAACGGCAGGTGGAGCTCCACCTCGTCGGCCGACAGCAGCGCCGGCGACAGCGCCTCGCGGAAGGACGCGTCGGTGAGCCAGGTGGTGAGGTCCGCCCGGACCTGGGTCCAGACCGGGCGCCCCGCCGCCATCAGCGGGTTGAGCGAGTCCGCCTCCAGCAGTGCCGACGGCGCACCGGCCGCGCGGGCGGCCGCCCCGGCGTCCAGCACGAAGTCCCCGACGCGCACGCCGATCCGGCGCCGCCCGGGCCGGTCGGCGGCGGTGAAGACGCCGTACGGCAGGTTGTGCACGCCGAACGGCGAGTCCTGGGCGCTGGCGAGCCAGCTGCCGGGACGGCTGGGGGTGGTGCTCAACGGTCCTCCTGGTGCAGTGGGCTGGGCGACGACAGCAGGCCGAGCTCGGCCAGGTCACCCAAGGGCTCGGCGATGCTACAGGTGCCGAACGCGGTGAACGAGTTCCGGATCATCACGACCTGACGGTCCGTCAGTGCTCGCGCGGCCTTGGCCAGCACCTCGCCGTCGCGCTCCGCCAGCACCGCCGCCGCGGCGGCGAGGTCGGTCTCCTGTGCGGCCAGCAGCACGTTCAGGAAGCCGTGGTGCTCGAAGCCGGTCTCCGGGTCGGTGTGCCGGACGGCGTTGTGCAGCCCGGCCGTGCACTTGTACGGCAGTCCGCGCCGCGCGCAGCCGACGAGGAAGGCGGCCAGCTCGTCCTCGCTCGGGAACGCCTCGGCGACCAGTCCGCCGGTGCGGAACTTCGCCCGGTAGGGGCTGTCCACCAGGACGTCCAGGGCGGCGTCCAGCCCGTCGCCGCGCAGGAGTTCGCGCGGCAGCTCGACGGCGGCGGGGATGTCCGGCGGCAGCAGCCGGTCCAGTGCGGCCACCGCCTCGGCGGCGTCCCGGGTGGCCAGCTCGACGCCGGCCAGCTCGAACGGCGCGGCGGCGGCGAGCGCCGGGGCGAGCTCGGTGCTGCCCCCCGGCAGCACCAGCCCGACCTTGAGCGGCCGGTCTTCCGCCGCCACCGAGCCGTCCGCCCCCGCCACGCCCCCCGATGTGTCCCCGTGGGACGCGGAAGTGCCCGCGACCGCAGGGGAGTTCGTGACCGCCGCGGCCAGTTCGCCAAGTCGGCCGGCTCCGCAGAGGAGGGGGCCGACCGCCTCGGCGTACCAGGCCGCACGGTGCCTCCGGTGCGCGGGCACCGCGTCGGCGACCGCCAGGTTCCCCGGAGGGAACACCGCGGCGTCGTCGAACAGCCCGCGGAACAGCTCGGGAAACGGACTGGTGACCGGCCCGGTGACCGGCCCGGTGACCGGCTCGGGGGCCGACTCGTGGTCCGGGCCCCCGGAAGGCAGCGCGTTCATCGCCCGGGCCCCCGACCGGCCCAGGTCCAGGCGTAGTTGGCGTCCTCGCTCGCCCGGCCGCCCTCGCCGAGTTCCAGCGGGCGGAAGGTGTCCACCATGACGGCCAGCTCGTCGAAGAACTCCGCGCCGATGCTGCGCTCGTACGCGCCCGGCTGCGGCCCGTGGGTGTGCCCGCCCGGGTGCAGCGAGATCGAGCCCTGGCCGATGCCGGAGCCCTTGCGGGCCGCGTAGTCGCCGCCGCAGTAGAACATGACCTCGTCGCTGTCCACGTTGGCGTGGTAGTACGGCACCGGGATCGAGAGCGGGTGGTAGTCCACCTTGCGCGGAACGAAGTTGCAGATCACGAAGCCGTTGCCCTCGAACACCTGGTGGGCCGGCGGCGGCTGGTGGATCCGGCCGGTGATCGGCTCGAAGTCCTTGACGTTGAAGGCGTACGGGTACAGGCAGCCGTCCCAGCCGACCACGTCGAAGGGGTGGTGCGGCACGGTGTAGCGGGTGCCCGCGACCCCGTTCGGGCCGCGGTGCTTGACCAGCACGTCGGCGTCCCCGGGGGTGTCGACGACCAGCGGGCCGACCGGCCCGCGGAAGTCCCGCTCGCAGTACGGCGCGTGCTCCAGCAGCTGCCCGTACTTGGACAGGTAGCGCTTGACCGGGGCGATGTGGCTGTTCGCCTCGATGCAGTAGGCGCGCAGCGGCTCGTCGCCGTCCGGTACCCAGCGGTGGGTGGTGGCGCGCGGGATGATGACGTAGTCGCCCTGCCCGACCTCGATCGAGCCGAACACCGTCTCGACCGTGCCGGAGCCGGACTCCACGTACACGCACTCGTCGCCGAGCCCGTTGCGGTAGAGCTCGCTGGGGGCCCCGGCGGCGACGTACGAGATCCGCACGTCGCCGTTGCCGAGGACCAGCCTGCGGCTGCCGACGACGTCCGCGGACTTCCAGTCCTGGTCCGCGAACAGCTCGTGCAGCTTGAGGTGACGGGGGAGGAGCGGGTGGTTGGGCACCGTGGACTGGTCCGGCAGCTCCCAGGGCACCGCGTTGACCACGGCCGAGGGGATGCCCCGGTGGTAGAGCAGCGAGGAGTCCGAGGAGAACCCCTCCTCGCCCATCAACTCCTCGTAGTAGAGCCCGCCTTCGGGAGTGCGGTGCTGGGTGTGCCGCTTGGGCGGGATGCTGCCCGTCTGCCGGTAGTACGCCATCTCCGTGGTCCTCCTCGACCGTTCGTCAGAGCTCTCCGACGCTCACAGGTTGCCGCGGCGGTCCTGCTCGCGCTCGATGGACTCGAAGAGCGCCTTGAAGTTGCCCTTGCCGAAGCCGAGCGAACCGTGCCGCTCGATGAACTCGTAGAAGACGGTGGGGCGGTCGCCGATCGGCTTGGTGAAGATCTGCAGCAGGTAGCCGTCCTCGTCGCGGTCGACCAGGATGCCGCGCTTCTTCAGCTCCTCGATCGGCACCCGGACCTTGCCGATCCGCTCGCGCAGCTCCGGGTCGTCGTAGTAGGCGTCCGGGGTGTTGAGGAACTCGACGCCGCGCGACCGCAGCACGTCCACGGTGGTGAGGATGTCGTTGGTGGCGAGCGCCATGTGCTGGCAGCCGGGGCCGGTGTAGAACTCCAGGTACTCGTCGATCTGGGACTTCTTCTTGGCGATGGCCGGCTCGTTGAGCGGGAACTTCACCCGGTGGTTGCCGCTGGCGACGACCTTGGACATCAGCGCGGAGTACTCGGTGGCGATGTCGTCGCCGACGAACTCGGCCATGTTCACGAAGCCCATGACGCGGTTGTAGAACGTCACCCACTCGTCCATCCGGCCCAGCTCGACGTTGCCGACGGCGTGGTCGAGGGCCTGGAACAGGCGCTTGGGCGAGCCCTCAGGGTGGGTGACCCTGCTCTCCGCGACGACGTAGCCCGGCAGGTACGGGCCGTGGTAGCGGGAGCGGTCGATCAGGGTGTGGCGGGTCTCGCCGTAGGTGGCGATGGCCGCGCGCCGCACGGTGCCGTTCTCGTCCGAGACGTCGTTCGGCTCCTCCAGCACGGTGGCGCCGGTCGCGCGGGCGTGCTCGATGCACTTGTCGACGTCCGGGACCTCCAGGGCGAGGTCCACGACACCGTCGCCGTGGCGGCGGTGGTGGTCCAGCAGCGGGCTGTCCGGCAGGACGCCGCCCTTGATCACGAAGCGGCAGGAGCCGGAGCGCAGCACGTACGCCTTGCGGTCCCGACGGCCGGTCTCCGGGCCGGAGTAGGCGACCAGCTCCATGCCGAAGACGACCTGGTAGAACTGGGCCGTCTGAGTGGCGTTGCCGACCACGAAGACGACCGCGTCCTGGGCCGTCACCGGGAACGGGTCGGCGGCCGCGTCGTGTTCGACGAGGCCGACGAGGCGGCGCAGCTGGTCGGCGTCAAGACCGGCCTCGCGCTCCTCGGGGGTCAACTCAAGGGCGTGGGACTGCGGGGTCATCGCTCGTTCCTCCACTTCGGGCCTCGTCGTCGAGGCATCCGCTGGGCCGCGACCGCACCGCGAACGGGTGGGCGGTGTGGTTGCGGAGAGCTTGCTACTGTCGGAGTGGTTGGGCAACAGGTCGGATTTTGACTGCTCAATGTGTACAAGCTGATCAGAAATTCCCGTCGGCGGCTGCGCAAAATGCGCTGCTGACCGGGGGTGATGCGCGAAGTCTGCGCAATGGGACGGTCACGTACTTCCGGGACCGGCGGGGTGCGGGAGGCGGCGGAGGAACCAGTCCGAGGCCAGCTCGGCGACCCGGTCCAAGGTCCCCGGCTCCTCGAACAGGTGGCTCGCGTGCGGTACCACCGCGAGCTCGGTCGCGCAGCGCAGCCGGCTCCGGGCCTGCCGGTTGAGGTCGAGCACAGCGGGGTCCAGGGAGCCGACGACGAACAGCGTCGGGGCGCGGACGCGGGCCAGGGCGTCGGGCGCGGCGAGGTCCGGGCGGCCGCCCCGGGAGACCACGGCGCGCACCGCCGGGCCCAGTTCGGCCGCGGTGTGCAGCGCGGCAGCGGCGCCGGTGCTGGCGCCGAACAGGCCGAGCGGCAGGCCCCCGGTTTCGGGCACGGTGGCGTCCCCCGCGCCGTCCCCGATCAGCTCGCGGGCGACGGCCGTCAGCCGCCCGCCCAGCAGCGGCACGTCGAAGACATTCCGCCGGTCGGGCTCCTCGTCCTCGGTGAGGAGGTCGAAGAGCAGCGTGGCCAGCCCGGTGCGGTTCAGGTACTCGGCGACGTACCGGTTGCGCGGGCTGTGCCGGCCGCTGCCGCTGCCGTGCGCGAAGACGACGACCCCGCGCGCACCGGCCGGCACGGTCAGCCGGCCCGCGAGCCGGACCCCGGCGACGGGCAGCAGCAGCTCGCGGTCGACCCCGGCGGCGGCCGCGGGCGGGGCACTGCCACGGGCCTCGGCCAGCAGCCGCAGCACCTCCTCGTCCCCGGTCTGGGAGAAGTCGGTGTAGAACTCGCCGATCGCGTGGAACGGGGACGGCGTGTCGACGCAGACCAGCTCGTCGGCGACCCCGTCGAGGCGCTCGGTCCAGTCCGCGGGCGCGACCGGCACCGCGAGCACCACCCGGGCCGCCCCGCGCTCCCGGACGATCCGGCAGGCGGCGCGGGCGGTGGAACCGGTGGCGATGCCGTCGTCCACCACGACCACCGTGCGTCCGCGCAGGTCGGCCGGCGGCCGGTCGCCCCGGTAGCGGCGGGCACGGCGGGCCAGCTCGGCGCGTTCGCGCCGTTCCACCTCGGCCAGCTGCCCGTCCGTGACCGAGGCGAACCGGATGACCTGGTCGTTCAGCACCCGGACACCGTCCTCGCCGATGGCCCCCATGCCGAGCTCGGGCTGGTAGGGCACACCGAGCTTGCGGATCACGCAGATGTCCAGCGGTGCGCCGAGCACTGCCGCGACCTCGGCGGCCACCGGCACACCGCCCCTCGGCAGCGCCACGACCACGGCGTCCGGACCGGCCACGTGGCCCAGGCGGGCGGCCAGCCGACGGCCCGCCTCGGTGCGGTCGGCGAAGCGGGTGAAGTGGGTCCCGGTGACGTGCATGACACGGCCTCCGGTTCCACCGTACGTCGTTCCGGCCGGGCGGGGGCGGTCGCGGGCGCGGGCTCCCGAGGTGCGCGCGAAGGGGGCGCGGACCGGCCCCCGACGCGGGCCGCGTCGGGAGCCGGGACCACGGCCGGGATCGGGCCGGGATGGGGCCGGGACGGTGCCGGGGTGAGGTCGGGATCGGGCCGGGAGCCGATCGGGACGAGACCCCCGTGCGACCGGGACCGTGGGCGGCGCACGGTGAATCGCAGGGGCGGGCCCCGGAGCCCGCCCGCGACCGGAAGGAGCGCCCGTCATGTCGGGCACCGTCATCACCGACCTGCGCCGCCGAGGCGCCGTCGACCCCGGACGCCTGCTCGCCGGACCGCTGCGCGGCGTCGGCCTGCAACGGCTCGACCCCGGCCGGCGCACCGAGGTCGCCGCCGACGGCATCGAGCACGCGCTCTACGTCACCGCCGGCTCCGGGCTGGCAGAACTGCCCGAGGACGCCGTGCACCCGGACCACCCGGAGCGTGCCGGCGCCGGCCTGCCGCTGGTCGAGGGCACGGCCATGGTGCTGCCGCTCGGCTCGCGGACCGTCCTGACCGCCGGGACGGCCGGCCTGGAGTACTTCCACGCCGTGCTCACCGTCCCGCCCTCCTCCGAAGCAGGTGACCCCAGGTGATCGTCACCACCGACACCGGCGCCGCCATGGTCGTCATCGGCCCGAACGGCGAACGCGTACGGATCCGCTCCCTCGCCCGGAGCCCGATGCTGGCCAGCGCCTGCGAGGCCTTCGACCACGTTCGGCTGAGCCCCGGCGCCCACCACGTCCTCCCGGGCCGACCCGACACCGAAACCGTCCTCCACGTGCTGCGCGGTGCCGCCGCCGTCGGACAACTCTCCGACGAGCCGGACCACTTGGCCTCCGAAGGAGACCTGCTGCTGGCCCGCCGCGGGCGCACCCTGCACCTCGAAGCCGGGCCGCTCGGCGCGGAACTGCTCTGCCTGGTCCTCGCCGTTCCCCGGCACCCCGCCGGCACCCGGGCCGCCCTGGCCCGGCGCCGCACCGCCCGACACGACCGGCCCTGACCGAGGAGGCCCCTCGTGATTCTCGTCCCCGCCGCCGTCCCCCGCACCGCCCCCGCGTTCCAGCGGCTGATCGACCCCGAGCAGCGGCCCGCCGTCCGCGCCGGACTCGCCGTCGAGGCGCTGCCGCCGGGTGTCCGGGTCGAGCAACTTCCCTACGAATCCGTCGAGTCGGTGACCGTCGTGCTGTCCGGTCGGCTGTTCGCGGCCGGCCGGATCCTCTCCCCGGGCGAGGCGCTGCACCACCGGCCCGGCACCTCCTACCGGCTGACCGCCGTCCGCGGCGCGCCGACCACCGTGCTCACCGTCCGGCCTGTCCCGCTCCGGGCCGCCATCCCATGCCAGCGGTCGGACTCCGGGGCCGGCCCGGGCTGGCGGCAGGTGGAGGTCGGCACGGTACGGCTGGACCCGGCCGGCACCTGCGGACCGTACGCGGACCGGGCCGCCGACGCCTTCCTGGTGGTCCTCTCCGGGGCCGCCGTCTTCCTCGGGGAACTCGGCGAAGTGCCGGTGATCCCCGGCGACCTGATCTACGTCCGGGCGGGGGAACGGTACGGCCTCCGGGCCGGGCGGCGCGGACCGGTCGCCGCCGTGCTGGGCCGCGTCGGGGCACCCGGCGCCGCGCTGGGGCCGGAATGGGACAGCAGGCCCGTGCGCTCGGGGCGGGCCGGTGGCGACGGCTGACAGGTGACAAATGACAGCTGACAGATGTTGAAATCTGTCAGCTGTCATTTGTCGTCCGCCTGCTGCCACCTGTCGACTGCCGCCCGCCGGGCAGCGGCTCGCGGCCGGTTGTCGCTGGTCATCCGCTGGTCATCCGCCGGTCGCGGACGGTCGACACGCGGAGGGCTCCACGACCTCGTCACGGAAAGTCACGCCACCACCGCTGATAGTGTCGGCCGGGTGGATGAAGAACAGCCGGTGGCGCCCGCTGACCCGGGCGACGACCCGACCGTCCGTGTGCTGATCGTCGATGACCACCCCCTCTTCCGGGAGGGGCTCAAGGCCGCGCTGGAGAGCGCCGAGGGCGTCCTGGTGGTCGCCGAGGCGGAGCGGGTCGCCGATGTTCCGGAGGCGGTCGCCCGGTCCCGCCCGACCGTGGTGATCATGGACCTGTCGCTGCCCGACGGCTCCGGGCTGGAGGCCGTCCGGGAGCTCGCCACCCGGGAGTCGCCGCCGCCGGTGCTGATGCTGACCATGTCCGACGACGACGGGAACCTGCTCGCCGCCCTCCAGGCCGGGGCGCGCGGCTACCTGGTCAAGGGCGCCGGGCGGGAGGAGGTGCTGCACGCGGTGCGGACGGTCGCGGCGGGTGGCGCGGTGTTCGGCGGCGAGGTGGCCGGGCGGATCACCGCCCTGTTGGCCGGGGCGAGGATGCGCGAGGCGGGGCAGCTCTTCCCCGAACTCACCGCCCGCGAGGCCGAGGTACTGGACCTGGTCGCGCGCGGGCTGGACAACCGGCGGATCGCCCGGGAGCTGGTGGTCGCGGAGAAGACCGTCCGCAACCACATCACCCACATCTTCGAGAAGCTGCACGTCGCCACGCGCGCCGAGGCGGTCGCCCGGGCCCGCGACATGGGCCTCGGCGACGGCCGGACCTCCCGGGAGAGGTGAACCGGGGGTGCCGGCCCGCCGACCGGCACCCCCGGAGTCCTGCGCTCGGCCCTACGGCTGCATCTCGTACGCGCCGGAGAGCGCCTCGACCTGCGCCCACACCCGCGCGTCCCGCGCCGGGTCGGCGACCGGGCGGCGCACGTTCGCGAGCGCCCAGGCGGCCTGCTCCTCGGTGGCCGAGGCCTTGCCGTGCAGCTCGGTGGCGTGCGCGGAGAAGTCGCGGACCAGCGCGTCGAAGAGCCGGTCCAGCACGTCGCCGCCGTGCTTGGAGGCGGTCAGGCCGGTCAGCTCGGCCTGTTCCAGGACCAGCTGGCCGTAGACGATCAGCGCGAAGAGCTGGCCGATCTCCAGCAGGAAGTCCAGGTCCGCCTGCTGCTCCTTGCTCGGCGCGTTCTCGAGCAGCAACGCGCAGAAGCCGTCGGCCTGTTCGCGGAAGCGGGCGACGTTGGGCAGGGCGGCGTGACGGTCGTAGGCGGCCCGCCAGTCGTGGAAGCGGATCGCGCCGAGGCCGCGGGCCGGGCCCTGCCGGAACAGGAAGGCGTCGTCGGCGGCGTCCAGGCGGGTCGGCACCGGGGCGTAGTCGGCCGGGGCGAACAGGTAGTTGCCCATGAACTTGAGGATCAGCGCCAGGTTGACGTGGACGGTGCCCTCCAGCTTCGGCAGGCCGCGGATGTCCTTCGCGGCCTTGTCGAAGTAGGTGTCCGCCTCGAAGCCCTTGGCCGCGATGACGTCCCACATCAGGTCGATGACCTTCTCGCCCTCGGTGGTGACCTTCATCTTGGTCATCGGGTTGAACAGCAGGTAGCGGCGGTCCTCGGGGGAGGCGGTGCGGAAGTAGTCCACGGCCCGCGCGCTGAACAGCTTCATCGCGACCAGGCGGACGTACGCGTCGGTCAACTCCCGCTTGACGTGCGGGAAGTCGGTGACGTGCTTGCCGTACAGCACCCGGTTGTGGGCGTGCGTGACGGCCTCGTACATCGCGTGCTCGCAGATGCCGATCGAGGCGGTGCAGAGGTTGAACTTGCCGACGTTGACGGTGTTGAGAGCGGCGTCGAAGGCGGCCTGGCCGGTGTGCAGGACGTCCTCGGCCCGCACCGGGTAGTCCTCGAGGCGGAACTCGCTGACGTACATCTGCGCGTTCACCACGTTCTTGACCAGGTGGTACGCGTCGTGGCGGCTGTCGGCGGCGAAGAAGACGTAGCCCTCCGGGCCCTCGACGTCGGCTCGGCGGCCGAACACCGAGACCAGGCCGGCCACGTTGCCGTTGCCGATGTAGTACTTGGAGCCGGTCGCGGTGAAGCCGCCCTCGCCGTCCGGGGTGAGGATCATGTCGGTGGAGTAGATGTCGGCGCCGTGGGTGCGCTCGGAGAGGCCGAAGGCCATCACGTGGCCTTCCGCGAGCAGCTGGGCGGCGCGGGCGCGGACGGCCTCGTTCTCGCTCTGCCAGACCGGGCCGAGGCCCAGGATGGTGACCTGCCAGGTGTACCAGTAGCCGAGCCCGTAGAAGCCGAGGATCTCGTTCAGCTCGGCGATCCGGGCGGTGTCCCAGCGCTTGTCAGGGTCGGCCGCGGCCGGGGTCAGGAACTCCGCGAACAGGCCCTCCTTCGCGGCGAAGTCCAGGAAGTCCGCGTACCAGCTGCGGTCGATGTAGGTGTCGATCAGGGCCTTCTTGCCGCGGGACTCGAACCAGTCCACCGTCGCGCGCAGCAGTCGGCGGGTCGGCTCGTCGAACTGTGCGGGGTCGTAGCTGCGCGGGTTGAAGAGCATCGAGGGGCTCCCGGGGGTCGAGGGTGTGTGAGGAGGTGCGGGTGGCAGAGGCCTGTGACGGGTGGCAGGGGTCGGGCGACGGACGACAGATGGCAGATAACAGATGACAACTGACAGATTTCAAACTCTGTTAGTTGTCACCAGTCACCAGTCACCAGTCACCAGTCACCCGTCACTCGTCGGTGGTGGGGCGGTGGGGCGACGGGAGGGAGAGGCGGCGCAGGGTGGCGAGCACGTCGTCGAGCCAGGCGATGGTCATCCGCTCGTACTCGATGCCGCCGCGCAGCACCACGTGCTGCAGCTGCTGCCGGGCGTCGAGCTCCGTGGCGTCGGGAAAGTCCCGCTGTTCGCCGTGCAGGTAGCGGGCGAGCAGGGCGGCGTGGCTCTCGCGGTGCCGTTCGACCTCGGAGACCAGCGCGGCCGGGTCGTCGAAGGCGGCGGCCCGGATCTTGACCGCGAGCTCGTGCCGCACGGTCTCCGGCTCGACCGGTTCGCGCAGCCAGGCAGCCAGCGCGGCCCGCCCGGCGTCGGCCGCCGAGTACACCTTCTTGTCCGGACGCCCGTCCTGGACGACCTCCTGCGCGGCCACCCAGCCGTCCGCCTCCATGCGCCGCAGCACCCGGTAGATCTGCTGGTGGGTGGCGGTCCAGAAGCGCCCGATCGAGCGGTCGAAGCGTCGGGCCAGCTCGTAGCCGGAGCCGGGCTGCTCCAGCAGCGAGACGAGGATCGCGTGCTCCAGTGCCATGGCCCGCATCCTGCTATGCAACGAGTTGCATAGGCAATGGCGGCCCGGACGGTTGAGACGGAGGTCACCGCCGTGATCGGATGGTTATCGACCATTGCGGACTATCGGGTGCAAAACGGTAGATAAGCGCCAGAATGGGTACGGGGCAAGCGCCTTACCGGTTCCGACCACAGGAGGTGGTATCGGTGGCAACCCATATCCCGACGACGGGCATGGAGCACCATCCGGACATCGTCGAACTCCGCGAACGCTACGAGCGGGCCACTTCGACCCCGCGTGCTCAGGGCATCGAAGCCCTGGCCGTCCTGGCCGGCCTCTTCCTGGCGGCATCGCCTTGGATCGTCGGCTTCACCGCGTACAACACCCTGACCGTGACCTGCCTGATCGTGGGTCTGGCCTACACGGCCCTGATGGCCGGCTACGGATCGGCCTACGAGCGCACCCACGCGCGGGCCTGGGCGGCCGCGGCGCTCGGTGTCTGGACGATCATCTCCCCGTGGGTCGTCTCCGGGTCCGTCGCGCACGGCAAGAACATCGTGACCTGCCTCATCGTGGGCGCCGTGATGTTCCTGCTCGGACTCGCGGCGATCTCGATGGCGACCATGACCTCGAACGGAGCGTCGATGCGGCGCGGCCGGGCCGGCCGCGCCAAGGGCTGATCTTCCCCGCAGCCCGTGACCGGGGCGCGGAGGGCGCGAACCGCCCGCCGCGCCCCGGCGCGCGTCCTACCCGCTTGGGCGCCCCTAGGGGCGCGTCATCCGCAGCACGTCCAGGGCCTCGTCCAGCTGCTCCGCGGTGAGCCTGCCCTGCTCGACGTAGCCGCGCTCCAGGACCACCTGACGGATCGTCTTGCGTTCCGCCAGCGCCTGCTTGGCGACCTTCGCGGCCTCCTCGTACCCGATGTAGCGGTTCAGCGGGGTCACCACCGAGGGCGAGGACTCCGCGTACTCCCGGGCCCGTTCGACGTTCGCGGTGACGCCGTCCACCGTCCGGTCGGCGAGCAGCCGGGCGCTGTTGGCGAGCAGCCGCACCGACTCCAGCACGTTGCGGGCGATCACCGGGAGCATCACGTTCAGCTCGAAGTTGCCGCTCGCTCCCGCCAGCGTGACCGTCGCGTCGTTGCCCACCACCTGGGCGGCGACCATCAGCACCACCTCGGGCAGCACCGGGTTCACCTTGCCGGGCATGATCGACGAACCGGGCTGGAGGTCCGGCAGGTTGATCTCGCCGAGCCCGGTGCGCGGACCGGAGCCCATCCACCGCAGGTCGTTCGCGATCTTGGTGAACCCGACGGCCACCGTGCGCAGTTGACCGCTCAGCTCGACCAGGGCGTCCCGTGCGCCCTGCGCCTCGAAGTGGTTCCTGGCCTCGGTCAGCGGCAGGTCGGTGGCGCGGGCCACCTCCGCGATGACGGCAGCGGGGAAGCCGGGTGGGGTGTTGATGCCGGTGCCCACCGCCGTCCCGCCGAGCGGGAGTTCGGCCACCCGCGGGAGGGTGGCCAGCAGCCGCTCCCGCCCGTGCCGCACCTGCGCCGCGTAGCCCCCGAACTCCTGGCCGAGCGTGACGGGCGTGGCGTCCATCAGGTGCGTGCGGCCCGACTTGACCACTCCGGCGAACTCGGTGGCCTTGCGCTCCAACGCCTCCGCGAGGTGTTCCAGCGCCGGGACGAGGTCGTGGGTGACCGCGGCCGTCGCGGCGATGTGGATCGAGGACGGGAAGACGTCATTGGACGACTGGCTGGCGTTGACGTGGTCGTTCGGGTGGACCGGCCGGCCCAGCCGCTCCCCGGCCAGGGTGGCGATCACCTCGTTGGTGTTCATGTTGGACGAGGTGCCCGATCCGGTCTGGAACACGTCCACCGGGAACTGGTCGTCCCAACGCCCCTCCGCGACCTCCTCGGCCGCCGACGAGATCGCCTCCGCCGTCTCCTCGTCCAGCACCCCGAGCCGGGCGTTCACCCGGGCCGCGGCGGCCTTGATCCGGGCCAGTGCGGCGATGTGCGCCCGCTCCAGCCGCTGGCCGGACACCGGGAAGTTCTCCACCGCCCGCTGCGTCTGCGCCTGCCACTTGGCGTCGGCCGGAACCCGGACCTCGCCCATCGAGTCGTGCTCGATCCGGTACTCCTGCGGCTTCGCCTGCTCGCCACCCATCGCGCGCTGCACCTCCTGTACGGGCCCGAACGGCCCGGAACGGATCTTCGCTCACCACAGCCGCGCGCGGGGCCCGGGTATTTCCGATCGGTGGATCCGGTTCCCGGCCCGCCGGCTACCGGCGGGGCAGCTCGGCGCGGACCAGCTCGCCCGGGGCGGTACCGGCCTGGGCGACGAGGCCGCCGCCCGGGGCCCAGACGCCGGAGCCGCCCGAGCTGTCCGGGTACTCGCCCGTGGCCCCGGCACAGGTCGAGAGCACGCACCACACCCCGTGGGCGGCGGCCCGGTCGCGGAAGTGGCCGTCCCGGCGCTCGGCCTGGGCGGCGCCGGGCCCGTAGAGGGTGGAGGCGACGTAGGCGTCGATGCCGAGTGCGGCGGTCTCGGCTGCGTGTGCCGGGTCGGCGGCGTCCGCGCAGACCGCGAGGCCCAGCCGCAGACCGTCCAGCTCCAGGACGACGGGCTTCTCGCCGGGAGTGAAGCGCTCGACCTCGGCGCCGTGCAGGCGCATCTTCCGGTAGACGACCTCGGCGCCCTCCCCGGTGACCGCCAGCACGGCGATGGACTCGCGCCCGTCGGCCTCGGCGACCGGCGCCCCGACCAGGGCGACGGCACCGGTCTCCGCGCAGGCCGCCACCAGTGGCGCGAGGCGGGCGTCCGCCGGGTCGACGGCGGGGGCGGCCAGGTCGTAGCCGGTCAGCGACAGCTCGGGGAACACCACCAGCCGGGTGCCCGCCTCCCGCACCGCCGCGGCGTGCAGCGCGACGTTCTCGGACACGGTGTCCGGACGGCCGGCGGCGGCGCAGGCGGGCTGGGCGACGGCGACCGTCAGCGCTCCGGGCGCGGACGGCACGGACGCTACGGCCGACAGCGGCAGCGCGGACGGGGCCGCGGGCGAGGCCAAGGTCACGGACGAGGGCGCGGACGAGGTCGCGGGCGAGGGCACGGCAGGGCCTCCAGCGGGCGGAGCGGGTGGTCGTGATCAACCTATGTGCCCGCCGAGGCCACGGACAACGACAACGGACGACAGGGCCTCGGCGGGCAGCACGGCAGGTGGGGGACTCCCGGCACCGATGGGGCCGATCTCACTCGAAGGAGTGAGATCCCGGGCGGGCGCTTCAAACTGCCGCGCGCCCCTTCATACGCTCCACTCCAGGTCGGACGATCTCCGGCCGGACCCGGATCGCCACAGCTCGGCCCCGGGGGAGCAGCATGAGGGGGCGGACGGACGGATGACCACAGGACACGGCCCGATGGGCGGACCGGGTGACGGGGCGGCGCCGGAGGGGATGACCCCGATGAGTGCCCCGGTGGACGGGAAGGCCGATGTGGGAGCCGGCGCGAGGGCCGACATCTCAGGCGACTCGAAGGCCCCCGCCGACGCGACGGCGGGCGCGGGCGGCAGCACCCCCGGCGGCCTCACCCGCCGCCGACTGCTGGGTGCGTCGGCGGCCCTCGGCGCCGGGGCCTGGCTGCTGCGCGGCACCGTCGGCCCGGACAGCGCCGAGGCCGCCTCGCCCGTTCCGCCCGGACTGCCCGGCGGCACCGAGCTCTACCAGCGGATCTTCCAGAACTGGTCCGGTGAGATCCGCACCGACCAACTGTGGACCTGCGCGCCCCGCACGCCCGAGGAGGTCCCGGCCCTCGCCGACTGGGCGCACGCCAACGGCTGGCGGCTGCGTGCCTCCGGCTACCGGCACACCTGGGCGCCGCTCACCGTCGCCGCCGGCACCCCGGAGAGCGCCCGGGTCCTGCTCGTGGACACCAGCCGCCACCTCACCGCCATCAGCGCCGACTCGCCCGGCACCGTCCGGGTGCAGACCGGCGCCACCATGGAGGCCCTGCTCGCGCACCTGGCCGACCGGGGCCTCGGCCTGACCGCCGTCCCGGCCCCCGGTGAGCTCACCGTCGGCGGTGTCCTCGCCATCGGCGGCCACGGCACCGCCGTCCCGGCCGTCGGGGAGGCCCGGTCGGAGGGGCACGGCTACGGCTCGGTCAGCAACCAGGTCGTCCGGCTCACCGCCGTCGTCCTCGACCCGGCCACCGGCCGCTACGCGCTGCGCACCTTCGACCGCTCCGAGGCCGACAGCGCCGCCTTCCTGGTGCACCTGGGACGCGCCTTCCTCACCGAGGTGGTGCTGCGGGCCGGAGCCGACCGGCCGCTGCGCTGCGTCAGCCGGCTCGACATCCTGGCGAGCGAGCTCTTCGCCCGCCCGGCCGCCGGTGGCGGCACCGGCGGTGGCGGCACCGGCGGTGGCGGCACCCGTGGCGGCGGCGGGCTCGGCGGAGTCCTCGGGGGAGCGCTGGGCGGCGTCCTCGGCGGCGGGGGAGGCCCGCGCACCCTGGCCGACTTCGTGGACCGCGACGGCCGGGTCGAGGCGATCTGGTTCGCCTACACCGAGTACCCCTGGCTGAAGACCTGGAGCGTCGCCCCGGACAAGCCGCTCGCCTCGCTCTCCGTCGACCACCCCTACAACTACCCCTTCTCGGACAGTCTTCCGGAACCGGTCGCCCGGCTCGCCGGTGAGATCGTCAGCGGCGCGTGGGCCTCGGCCCCGCTGTTCGGCCAACTCCAGTACCTGGTCGCGAAGGTGGGGCTCACCGGGGACATCACGGAGATCCTGCTCTCCGGCGCGCTGCTGCGCCGACTGCTCAGCGGCGAGGCGCTCACCCACCTGCTCGCGGGCGGACTGCGCTCCGACCTCTGGGGCCCCTCGCGCACCCTGCTCCAGTACGTCCGCTCGACCACCCTGCGGGTCACCGCCAACGGCTACGCGATCCTCACCAGGCGCGCTGACCTCCAGTGGGTGGTGAGCGAATTCGCGGCCTACTACCGAGAGTTGCTTGATTCGTATCAGGCTCGGGGTGAGTTCCCGGTGAACGGCGCGGTGGAGATCCGGGTCACCGGACTGGACGACCCGGCCTCCGCCGGCGTCCCCGGCGCCCGGGCCCCGCTGCTGTCCGCGCTGCGCCCGCGGGCCGACCGCCCCGAGTGGGACACGGCGGTCTGGCTGGACGTCCTCGCCTTCCCGGGGACTCCCGGACTGGAGCGCTTCGCCCGGGAGTTGGAGCAGTGGATGCTGCGCGCCTTCGACGGTACCCGGGCGGGCCTGCGGGTCGAGTGGTCCAAGGGTTGGGCCTACACCGACGAGGCCGCCTGGTCCGATCCGGACCTGCTCGGCCGGGTCATCCCCGACAGCCTGCGGGCCGGCGGCGGGCCCGGCTGGGACGAGGCGGTCGCCGTCCTGGACCGCCACGACCCGCACCGGGTGTTCGGGAACCCCTTCCTGGACAGCCTGTTGAAGTGACGGGTGCGCACCTCAGTCGACTGACTCACCATCAGATGTGTTCCATGACGATCACTGCGAGGGTGTCCGGGGCCAGGGCGCGGAACACGTGCGGAGCGTCGCCCGGGTAGCTCACGTAGTCGCCCGGGCCCAGTTCCACCGGCGCCTCCGTCGGGCCCACCAGCGCGCGCCCGGCGCCGATCAGCACATGCTCGACGGTGCCGGGCATGTGCGGGTCGGAGGCTCTGGTCTCGCCCGGCTGGGCCTCGATCCGGTAGATGTCGCGCCGGGCGTTGGGCGGGCAGGAGGAGAGCACGGTCGCGGCGTAGTCGGCGCGTTCGGAGTGGGTCACCGGGCCCTCGCCGACCCGGATCACCTTGACCACCGGGCGCGGCGGGTCGACCAGGCGGCTGAACGGCACGTTCAGCGCGACCCCGAGCGCCCAGAGCGTCTCGACGCTGGGGTTGCCCGCACCGGACTCCAACTGGGAGAGCGTGGACTTGGCGATGCCCGCGCGCCGGGCCAGCTCGGCCATCGACAGGCCGCTGCGCTCGCGTTCGCGCCGGATCGAAGCGGCGATCTGGCCGATCAGCTCGGTGCCAGTGCCGGTGCTGGTGCCGGTGCCGGTGCTGCCGCTGGCGCTGGCGCCGGTGTCGCCGGCGTCGGTGTCGCCGGCGTCGGTGTCGGGGCCGGCCGAGTCGCCTGGGGCGGTCGAGCCACCGGGTGCGCCGGGGCTCGTGGTCGGGGTGCTCTGGTCACTCATGCTCGCCACTCACGCTTCCTCCTGGCCGCTTCCATGGCTCCCGGTGCGGCTGATGCCGCCGTTCATGCTGTCACGGTCGATCGAGTGGGCAATCGTTCGCTTGATCGGTCCAGTCGTTCGGCTTGACGAACGAGCCCGAATCGGTTCACTCTGATGAACATGCGTTCGCTATTCCGAACACTGGAGCGGGCGACGCTCCGGGACATCGCTCTGGTCTGCGTGGCCGACGCGCTCGTCGGCGCCTCCTTCGGCGCGATCAGCGTCTCCGGTGGGCTGCCCCTCTGGGTGCCGATCGCCCTCTCCGTCCTGGTGTTCGCCGGCGGCTCCCAGTTCGCGGCGGTCGGCGTCGTGCTCTCGGGCGGCGGCGCCCTCGCCGCGGTCGCCACCGGACTGGTGCTCAACGCCCGGTTGCTGCCCTTCGGCTTCACCGTGGCCGACGTGCTCGACGGCCCCTGGTGGCGCCGGCTCCTGGGCGCGCAACTGCTCACCGACGAGACCGCCGCCTTCGCCCTGCAGCAGAACGAGCCGCGTCGGCGCCGGGCCGTGTACTGGCTCTGCGGGACCGCGCTGTTCGTGATCTGGAACGTCTCGGTGGTGCTCGGCGCGCTCGCGGGCGGGCTGATCGGCGACACGGACGCGCTCGGCCTGGACGCGGCGTTCCCCGCGGTGCTGCTCGCACTCGTCCTGCCCTCGCTCGCGGACCGCCGTACCCGGACGGCGGCGCTGGCGGGCGCGGTGGTCGCGGTGGCGGCGACACCGTTCGTGCCGGCCGGCCTGCCGGTGCTGCTGGCCCTGGTCGGGCTGCTGTTCGCCGGGCGTCCGGTGGTGGGGGAAGCGGCGGTGGTCCGGAGCTCGGCGGACGGGGAGCGCGCGGTGAACGGGGAGAAGGAGGCGGTCCGATGATGCCGCTGTACGCGGTCCTGCTGCTGGCGGCCGGGACGTACGCATTCCGGCTCGCCGGTCCGCTGTTCGCCGGCCGGTTCGCCCTCTCGGAACGGCTTCGGCACCTGCTCGCCGTCGCTGCGGCGGTGCTGCTGGTGGCCCTGATCGCCACCGGCGCGCTCACCCAGGGACACGGCTTCGCGGGATGGGCCCGTCCGGCGGGCGTCCTGGTCGCCGGCTTGCTCGCGCTGCGCCGGGTGCCGTTCCCCGTGGTCGTCGCCGCGGGGGCGGGGGCGGC
>NZ_JBSFWR010000113.1:0-26267 GCF_053594915.1 Kitasatospora sp. NPDC002543
GGCGCGCGGGTCGGCCCGCCGCCCCCCGCCCGCGCCGCGCCGGGGATCGATCCCCGGCGCGGCGGCCGACCGCCCCGTCGGGGATCAGCCCCGGGCCCACTCCTGCTGCCGCGCCAGGTCCGCCTTCACCTCGGCGAGCTGGACCGCGACCGCCGAGGGGGCCGTTCCGCCGCGCCCGTCGCGGGCGGCGATGGCGCCGTGGACGCTGAGCACCGAGCGCACCTCGGGCGTCAGGTGCCCGGAGATCGCGGCGAACTGCTCGTCCGTCAGGTCGGACAGCTCGATGCCCTCGGCCTCGCAGACCTTGACGCAGGCGCCGGCCACCTCGTGCGCGACCCGGAACGGCACGCCCTGCTTGACCAGCCACTCGGCGATGTCGGTGGCGAGCGAGAAGCCGGCCGGGGCGAGCTCCTCCAGCCGCTCCCGGTGCACGGTGAGGGTGGCCATCATCCCGGTGAACGCGGGCAGCAGCACCTCCAGCGTGTCGCAGGAGTCGAAGACGGGCTCCTTGTCCTCCTGGAGGTCCCGGTTGTAGGCGAGCGGCAGGGCCTTGAGGGTGGCCAGCAGGCCGGTCAGGTTGCCGATCAGCCGGCCGGACTTGCCGCGGGCGAGCTCGGCGATGTCCGGGTTCTTCTTCTGCGGCATGATCGAGGAGCCGGTGGAGAAGGCGTCGTGCAGCGTGATGAAGCCGAACTCCTTGGTGTTCCAGATGATCACCTCCTCCGCGATCCGGGAGAGGTTGATGCCGATCATCGCGGTCACGAAGGCGAACTCGGCGACGAAGTCGCGCGAGGCGGTGCCGTCGATGGAGTTGCCGGCCGAGCCGCCCTCGAAGCCGAGGTCGGCGGCGACGGCCTGCGGGTCGAGGCCGAGCGAGGAGCCGGCCAGCGCGCCGGAGCCGTACGGCGAGACGGCGGTGCGGGCGTCCCACTGGCGCAGCCGCTCGGCGTCCCGGCCGAGGGCCTGCACGTGCGCGAGGACGTGGTGGGCGAAGAGCACCGGCTGGGCGTGCTGGAGGTGGGTGCGGCCGGGCATCGCGGTGTCCGGGTGCGCCTCGGCGAGGCCGACCAGGGCCTGCTGGAGGTCGAGCAGCAGGCCGCCGATGGTCTTCGCGTGGTCCCGCAGGTACATCCGGAACAGGGTGGCGATCTGGTCGTTGCGCGAGCGCCCGGCCCGCAGCTTGCCGCCGAGGTCGGGGCCGAGGCGCTCCAGCAGCCCGCGCTCCAGGGCGGTGTGCACGTCCTCGTCGGCGACCGTCCCGGTGAAGGTGCCCGCCTCGACGTCGGCGAGCAGCCGGTCCAGGCCGGCCAGCATGCCGGCCAGTTCCTCGTCGGAGAGCAGCCCGGCCTTGTGCAGGACCCGGGCGTGGGCCTTGGAGCCGGCGATGTCGTACGGCGCGAGGCGCCAGTCGAAGTGGACCGAGGCCGAGAGCCTGGCCAGCGCCTCGGACGGGCCGTCGGCGAAGCGCGCGCCCCAGAGGCGGACGTCGGAGGACTGCTCGGCGGTCATCGCGGTGGCTCCTTCATGCATGTGCAGTGGATGGCATAAGTATGCACGACGACGTATGAAAAACAAACCCCGGCCGGACGGTCTCCGTCGGCCGGGGTTTCTCCGGGGATCGAGCCCCGCGAGGCGCTACTGCGCCTTCGCCTGGGCGAGTTGCATGAGGTGGTCGGCGAGCGCCTGGCCGCCGGCCGGGTCCCGGCTGATCAGCAGCACGGTGTCGTCGCCGGCGATGGTGCCGATGATCTCGAACACCTCCGCCTGGTCGATCGCCGAGGCCAGGAACTGGGCGGCGCCCGGCGGGGTGCGCAGCACCACCAGGTTGCCGGAGGCCGTCGCGGAGACCATGAGCTCGCCGGCCAGCCGGGCCATCCGGCCCTCGCTGGCCGACTCCCCCATCGGCGCGCGCGGCGTGCGGTCGCCGCCCTCGGCCGGGACGGCGTAGATCAGCGCGCCGTCCCGGTTGCGGATCTTGACCGCGCCCAGCTCGTCCAGGTCCCGGGAGAGGGTGGCCTGGGTGACCACGAGTCCGTCGTCGGCGAGCAGCTTGGCGAGCTGGCTCTGCGAGCGCACGGGCTGGCGGGTGAGCAGGTCCACGATCCGCCGGTGGCGCGCGGTGCGGGTCTGCGGGACCTGCGACGTCGGGCCGGCGGCGGACGAACCTGAGTGGGAAGCGGTCATGTGGTTATTCTCCCGGACGACGGTCAACTCGCATCGGCCGGGGCGCTCTCGCGCACCGTCCGGAGGATGCCCGGCAGCGCCGCCAGGAAGGCGTCCGCCTCCTGCTCGGTCAGCACCAGCGGCGGGGCCAGCCGGACGGTGTCCGGGACGGCCGCGTTGACCAGGAAGCCCGCCTCCTGCGCGGCGGCCTGGACCTTCGCCGAGACCGGCTCGGTGAGCACGATGCCGAGCAGCAGGCCCTCCCCGCGCACGTGCGAGACCAGCGGGTCGCCGAGCGCCTCGACGCCGTGCCGCAGCCGCTCGCCCAGCTTGCGGACGTGCTCCAGCAGGCCCTCGGACTCGATGGTGTCCAGCACCGCGAGACCGGCCGCGGCGGCCACCGGGTTGCCGCCGAAGGTGGTGCCGTGCTGGCCCGGGGTGAGCAGGTCGGCGGCCGGCCCGAAGGCGAGCACCGCGCCCATCGGCAGGCCCCCGCCGAGCGCCTTGGCCAGGGTGACCACGTCCGGCTCGACGCCCTCGTACGCCTGGTGGGCGAACCAGTGGCCGGTGCGGCCGACGCCGGTCTGGATCTCGTCCAGGACCAGCAGGGTGCCGGTGGCCCGGGTGATCTCCCGGGCCGCCGTGAGGTAGCCCTCGGGCAGCGGGATCGCGCCGTTCTCGCCCTGGACCGGCTCCAGGAAGACGGCCGCGGTCTCGGTGGTGACGGCCGCGCGCAGGGCCTCGACGTCGCCGAACGGGACGTGGGTGACGTCGCCGGGCAGCGGGCGGAACGGGTCCTGCTTGGCGGGCTGGCCGGTGAGCGCGAGGGCGCCCATGGTGCGCCCGTGGAAGGCGCCCTGGAGGGCGACCAGATGGGTGCGGCCGGTCCGCCGGCTGATCTTGAAGGCGGCCTCGTTGGCCTCGGCGCCGGAGTTGCAGAAGAACACCCGGCCGCCCGGGCGGCCGTCCAGCCGCAGCAGCCGCTCGGCGAGGGCGATGGTGGGCTCGGCCATGAAGAGGTTGGAGACGTGGCCGAGGGTGGCGATCTGCCGGCTCACCGCCTCGACGACGGCCGGGTGGGCGGTGCCCAGGGCGTTGACCGCGATGCCGCCGAGCAGGTCGGTGTACTCCTTGCCGTCGGCGTCCCAGAGCTTGCTGCCCTCGCCGCGCACCAGCGGGATGCGGGGGGTGCCGTAGTTGTCGGTGAAGGAGTGCTGCCAGCGCTCGGCGAGCTGCTCGTTGTGCGTCGTGCCGGTCGTACCGGTTCCGCCAGTGGTTCCAGTGGTGCCAGTGGTGCCAGTCACGCCAGTCCCCCGGTCACGGTCGGTTCGTCGTCCGGCACGACCATCGTGCCGATGCCCTCGTCGGTGAAGATCTCCAGCAGCAGGCTGTGCTGGACCCGGCCGTCCAGGACGCGGGCGGTGCCCACGCCGGAGCGGACGGCCCGCAGGCAGCCCTCCATCTTGGGGAGCATGCCGCTGGCCAGGCCGGGCAGCAGCTCCTGCAGCTCGCTCGCGGTGAGCTGGCTGATCACGTCGTCGGAGTTCGGCCAGTCCTTGTAGAGGCCCTCGACGTCGGTGAGGACGACGAGCATCTCGGCGCCGAGCGCGGCCGCGAGAGCGGAGGCGGCGGTGTCGGCGTTGATGTTGTAGACATGGCCGTCGGTGCCCCGGGCGATCGAGGAGATCACCGGGATGCGGCCGTCGGCGATCATCGCCTTCACCGCGCCGGCCTCGATGTTGACGATGTCGCCGACCAGGCCGATGTCGACCTGCTCGCCGTCCACCACCGCGTAGCGCTTGACCGCCGTCATGGTGTGGGCGTCCTCGCCGGTCATGCCGACCGCGAACGGGCCGTGCTCGTTGAGCAGGCCGACCAGTTCGCGCTGCACCTGGCCGGCCAGCACCATCCGGACCACGTCCATGGTCTCCGGGGTGGTGACCCGCAGGCCGTTGGTGAAGCTCGACTCCAGGCCCAGCTTCTCCAGTTGGGCGCTGATCTGCGGGCCGCCGCCGTGCACCACGACGGGGTGCAGGCCGGCGTAGCGCAGGAAGACGACGTCCTGGGCGAAGGCGGCCTTGAGGCTCTCGTCCACCATGGCGTTGCCGCCGAACTTGATCACGACGGTCTTGCCGTGGAAGCGCTCCAGCCACGGCAGCGCCTCGATCAGCGTCATGGCCTTGGGCAACGCGGTGTTGTTGCGGGCCTGTTCGCCCTTGGGTGCGATCTGCACGGGATTCCCTCGTCGATGGGGGTCCCCCGGCCGCAGGCCGGGGGGTATCGCGGATCGGATGGCGCGGATCCGACATCGCGGATCGGGTGTCGCGGATCGGGGTTTCGCCGCTCGGGGTGCCGCGGACGAAACGGCGCCGATCAGGTCGAGTAGGCGCTGTTCTCGTGGACGTAGTCGGCCGTCAGGTCGTTGGTCCACAGCGTGGCGCCCGCCGTTCCGGCGTTGAGGTGCGCGGTGATGACGACCTCACGGCCCTTCATGTCCACCAGGTCGCGGTCCTCGCCCACGCCGCCGGACTTGCAGACCCAGACACCGTTGATGGCGACGTCCAGCTCGTCCGGGTCGAAGGCGGCGGAGGTGGTGCCGATCGCGGCCAGCACCCGGCCCCAGTTGGGGTCCTCGCCGTGGATGGCGCACTTGAGCAGGTTGTTGCGGCTGATCGTCCGGGCGACCTCGACCGCCTCGTCCTCGTCGGCCGCGCCGGTGACGTCGATCCGGATCTCCTTGCTCGCGCCCTCCGCGTCGCCGATCAACTGGCGGGCCAGGTCGGCGCTGACCGTGCGGACGGCCTCGGCGAACTCGGCCTGCTCCGGGGCGATGCCGGAGGCGGCGGAGGCGAGCAGCAGCACGGTGTCGTTGGTCGACATGCAGCCGTCGGAGTCGATCCGGTCGAAGGTGGTGCGGGTGGCGCCGCGCAGCGCGGCGTCCAGGGCGGCGCTGTCCAGGTCGGCGTCGGTGGTGAGGACGACCAGCATGGTGGCGAGGCTCGGGGCGAGCATGCCCGCGCCCTTGGCCATGCCGCCGACCGTCCAGCCCGCCGGGCTGGTGTACTCGGCGGTCTTGTGCACGGTGTCGGTGGTCTTGATGGCGATCGCGGCGGCCTCGCCGCCGTCCTCGCCGAGCTCGCCCGCGGCCAGGGCGACCCCGGGCAGCAGGATGTCCATCGGCAGCCGTACGCCGATCAGGCCGGTGGAGGCGACGGCGACCTCGCCCGCGTTCAGGCCCAGCTCGGCGGCGACCTTCTCCGCGGTGGCGTGGGTGTCCTGGAAGCCGAGCGGGCCGGTGCAGGCGTTGGCGCCACCGGAGTTGAGGACGACGGCGGAGACCCGGCCGCCCTTGAGGACCTGCTCGGACCAGAGCACCGGCGCGGCCTTGACCCGGTTGGCGGTGAAGACGCCGGCCGCGGCGAGCGCGGGGCCGTCGTTGACCACCAGTGCGAGGTCGGGGGTGCCGGAGGCCTTGATGCCCGCGGTCACACCGGCGGCCCGGAAGCCCTTGGCGGCGGTCACTCCGACGTTCGTGCTCTTGCTCACGGTGCGACTCCGTTCACGGGAAGGCCGAGCTCCTCGGGAAGTCCGAGGGCGAGGTTCATGCTCTGCACCGCGCCGCCGGCGGTGCCCTTGACCAGGTTGTCGATCGCGCTGATCGCGATGATCCGCCCGGCGGCGGCGTCCAGGGCGACCTGGACCAGAGCGGTGTTGGCGCCGTAGACGCTGCTGGTCTGCGGCCACTGGCCCTCGGGCAGCAGGTGGACGAAGGGCTCGTCCGCGAACGCCTCGGTGTAGGCGGCGCGCAGGCTCTGGGCCGTCACCCCCGGCCGGGCCTTGGCCGAGCAGGTGGCGAGGATGCCGCGCGGCATCGGGACGAGGGTGGGGGTGAAGGAGACGGTGACGGGCTCGCCGGCGAGCGGGCTGAGGTTCTGCGCCATCTCCGGAGTGTGCCGGTGGACGCCGCCGACGCCGTACGGGCTGACGTTGCCCATCACCTCGCTGCCCAGCAGGTGCGGCTTGGCGGCCTTGCCGGCGCCGGAGGTGCCGGAGGCGGCGACCACCACGGCCTCCGGCTCGGCGAGCCGCGCGGCGTACGCGGGGAACAGCGCCAGGGAGACGGCCGTCGGGTAGCAGCCGGGTACGGCGATCCGGTTGCTGCCCTTCAGCGCGGCGCGGTGGCCGGGGAGTTCGGGCAGGCCGTAGGGCCAGGTGCCGGCGTGCGCGGAGCCGTAGAACTGCTCCCAGTCGGTGGCCGCCTTGAGCCGGAAGTCGGCGCCGCAGTCGATGACCAGGACGTTCGGGCCGAGTTCCTCGGCGACGGCGGCGGACTGGCCGTGCGGCAGCGCCAGGAACACCACGTCGTGGTCGGCCAGCACCTCGGGGGTGGTGGGCTGGAGGACGCGGTCGGCGAGCGGGAGCAGGTGCGGCTGGAGCTCGCCCAGTCTGGTCCCCGCGTTCGAGCCGCCGGTCAGCGCCCCGATCTCCATCTCCGGGTGGCCGAGCAGCAGGCGCAGCACCTCACCGCCCGCGTAACCGCTCGCGCCGGCGACGGCGACTCGCAATGCCATGGCGTTCCTCCTTCGTCTTGGCATGAATATACGCGTGAAGGAAAAGTCATGCAAGGAGTTTGCGCCGGAACCCCGGTCGGACGAGCCGTGCCGGTCAGCGCTTGACGGCCCGCAGCACCACGAACTTGGGGTTCCCGGCGACGAGTTGGCAGTTGCCGAAGAGACGGCGCAGCTTGACGTGGTAGCCGAGGTGGCGGTTGCCGACCACCCAGAGTTCCCCGCCGGGCCGCAGCGCCCGCTTGGCACCGGTGAACATCCGCCAGGAGGTGGCGTCGGTGGTGGCCTGGTGGGAGTGGAACGGCGGGTTGTTGAGCACCAGGTCCACCGAACCGGCCGCGACCACGTCCGCGGCCAGGGCGTCGGCGGCCAGGAACTCGGCCGGGGCGTCCGGACCCAGGTTGGCGCGGAAGGTCTCCTCGGCGGAGGCCACCGCCTGGTGCGACTCGTCCACGAACACCAGCTCGGCGCCGGGCCCGGCCAGCGCGGCGGCCGTACCGACCACGCCGTTGCCGCAGCCGAGGTCCACCACCCGGGCGCCGGGGGCCGGGACGGGCAGGTGGGCGAGCAGGAAGCGGGTGCCGATGTCGAGCCGGTCCGCGCAGAAGGTGCCCGCGTGGTTGACGACGGTCCGGCCGGAGACCGGGCCGACGTCCGGGGGCAGCGCGTAGCGGTGCGGCCACGGATTGGGGCCGGGGTCGAGCGACCGGTCCGGGGTGCAGAGGATCAGCCGGGCCTTGCGGACGGCCAGCGAGGTGCGGGTGGGGCCGAGGATCCGCTCGAAGAGCCGGAGCGTGGAGGTGTGGATCTCGGTGACCATGCCGGTGCCGATCACCACGGTGCCCTCGTGGACGGCGGGGGCGAGCCGGTGCAGCTGGTCCTCCAGCAGGGCCAGGCTCTTGGGGACGCGCACCAGCAGGACGTCGATCCGCTCCGGCGGGGCGTCCTGGGTGGTGAGCAGCCGGACCCCGTCGACGGTGGCGCCGGCCCGGGCCAGGTTGGCCAGGGTGGCCTGCCGGCCGAGGTGGGAGTCGCTGATCTGGACCGGCCGGTACTCGGCGAGCGCGGTGGTGAGCGCGCCCCAGCGGTCACCGAGGACGACGACCGTGCGGCCGGCCGGATCCGTCGCGGCGCCGGCCGCGCTGTCGGCCTCGCCCGCGAGGTGTCGCAGCAGGTAGTCGTCGGCGGCGTCCCAGGCCCGCAGCCGCTCGCGCGGGTCCACGGGGAAGCGGGTGAGCTCGAAGGTGCCCCACGGGGTGGCGAAGGAGGTGTCCGGCGGGGTCGCGGCGGGCGTGGTCTGGGGATTCATCGTGTTCTCAGGCTATCCGAAGGCTCCCGGCGGCGGTTACGGACGGATACTGGAAGAGCCCGACCGAGAGGGGTGAGGGCGATGGAGTGGAAACTCGAAGTCGTGGTGGTCCCGGTGTCCGACGTGGACCGCTCGAAGCTCTTCTACGAGGAGCAGGCCGGGTTCACCGTCGACCATGACACCCTGCTGCGGGACGGGACCCGGGTCGTCCAGCTGACGCCCCCCGGCTCGCCCTGCTCCATCGTCGTGGGCACGGGGGTGATCGACGCCCCGCCCGGCTCGGTCAAGGGCCTCCAACTGGTGGTGCCCGACATCGAGAGGGCGCACGCCGAACTGCGGGCGCGGGGCGTACAGGTCAGCCCGGTCCAGCACTTCGTGGCGGGCGGCCGGGTGGACGGGCACGGCGAGGCGTGGAACAACTTCGTGTTCTTCAACGACCCGGACGGGAACGGCTGGGCGGTCCAGGAGGCGCCGCGCGCCGCGTAGCGCGGACCGCCCTCCCCGGCCTTGGGTAGGCTCCGAGGATGGCTGAACACGAGGGAAGCGTGCGGGTGGACAGCTGGATCTGGTCGGTCCGGCTGGTCAAGACGCGCGCGCTGGCGGCGGCCGCCTGCCGGGCCGGGCACGTCAAGGTGAACGGCGAGCGGGCCAAGCCCGCCCAGGCGCTCAAGCCCGGGGACGAGGTGCGGGTCCGCGAGGAGGGCCACGAACGGGTCGTGGTGGTGCGGCAGCTGATCCGCAAGCGGGTCGGCGCCGTCGCCGCCGCGGAGTGCCTGGTCGACAACAGCCCGCCGCGGCCGCCGCGCGAGTTCGTCGCGGCGGCCGGGACCCGGGACCGCGGGGCCGGGCGGCCGACCAAGCGGGAGCGCCGCGAGCTGGACCAGCTGCGCGGCCACTGAGAGCCGCCGGCCCGTTACGCGTCCGCGGTGGCGAGCACCTTGGCGAGGAACTCGCCGAGGTGCTGCACCGTGCGGTCGATCTGCAGCTCCACCGGCAGCGACTCGTTGGGCCGGGTGACCAGCGTGGACTTCTTCAGCCCGCGCAGGTACAGCGAGCAGGCGAGGTCGGCGCAGATGTACGTGCCGACCGTGTTGCCCTCGCGCCCGGCCGCGCCGGCCCGGCGGGCGGCCAGCAGCGCGACCCCCGACCCCGCGTGCGCGGTGACGCACAGCGAGCACACGTTGGTCTTGGTCAGGCTGCGCCGGATCACCGGCGAGCGCAGCGTCACGCCGACGAGCTCCCCCTCGTACGGGGCCACCAGGTACGCCCGGTCGGGCGCGCCCTGGTCCCGCCAGCCGAGGAAGTCCAGGTGCTCCCAGGGCAGTTCGGCCAGACCCCGGGGCAGGTTGAGCCGGCGGGCCTCGCCCTTGGAGCAGTTGACGAAGGACGCGCGGATCTCGTTCTCACTCAGGGGTTCCATGCCGCGGAAGCTAGCACCGGCCCGCCCGCCGTGTCGCGTGGATTTCACCCGGTCCGTACCGGATGGGCGGCCTGGAGGGCGAGCCGGCGCGGGGCGTCCTCGCCGATCCGGGTGAGCAGGTCGTCCAGGGCGAGGAAGGCCTCCCAGCGCTCCCGTCCGCCGGCGGCGGCGAGGCGGTCGACCACCAGGTCCTCCAGGTCCTGGACCCGCTTGTTCTTCCACGCCTTGTCGGCCAGGCTGACCAGCAGTGACTCGACGGTGACGCCGGGTCCGCCCCAGCTCGCGTGGGAGCGGGCGAAGCCGGCGAGGCGCTCGGGAACGCCGTGGGCGAGCAGCAGGGCTTGGCCGGCGGGCTCGTGCAGGGAGCCGGGGGCGGAGAGCTCCTCGGGGTGGACGGTCTTGCCGATGTCGTGGGTGGCGGCGCCGTACAGGACGGCCTCACGGTCGAAGGCCAGGCCCTCGCGGGCGCAGAATCCGGCGATCTCCCCGGCCACCTCGTGCACCAGCGCGAGGTGGGCGACCAGGCGGGGCGGGGCGTCCAGGGCGTGCAGCAGGGCGGCGACGTCGGCGGGCAGCGGCGGCAGGGCGGTGGTGGTCACGCCGCAGGGTAGCCGAGGCGCTGAGGGCCTGTCAGTGGTGGTCCGTAGGCTGCGACGGTCCGGTCCCGGCGCAGGAGGGAGGCGCCGGGGCCGGACCGGACGGCGGGAGGGAACAGCGGGCCGGGGGCTACTTCTTGAAGGCGACGCCGGCGTACGCCGAGACGTCCTGCCAGCCCTCGGGGAGTTCGGTGGTGGGCACGTGGCCCGCGGCCGGGCGCCAGAGCGGGAGCTGGACGAGCCCGGGCCCGGCGAACTCGAAGTCGCCGAAGAAGGGTTCGACACCGGCGCGCGGGCGTAGGACGAGCGGGGCGCTGGCGCTGCGGTAGACGCGGGTGCCCTCGGCGGCGCTCTCGCGGGAGGCGAAGTCGGGGCTGCCGTGGGAGAGGATCAGCGCGCTGCCGGGGGCGAGCGCGTCGCGCAGCGTCCGGACGATGCGCTGCGCACCGTCCTCGTCGCGGATGAAGTGCAGGACGGCGACCAGCATCAGCGCGACCGGCCGGGAGAGGTCGACGGCGCCGGCCAGCCCGGGGTGGTCGAGGATCGAGGCCGGGTCGCGCAGGTCGGCCTCGATCACCGAGGTGTGCCCGGCGGGGTGGCTCGCCAGCAGGGCGCGGGCGTGGGTGGCGACGATCGGGTCGTTGTCCACGTACACCACCCGGGCCTCCGGGGCGACCCGCTGGGCGACCTCGCTGGTGGAGCCGACGGCCGGGATGCCGGTGCCGATGTCGACGAACTGGCGCACGCCGCGGCTCGCGACGAACTCCACGGCGCGGCCGAGGAACTGCCGGTTGGTGCGCGCCAGCAGCGGCAGCGCGGGGTAGGCGGATATCGCGGCCTGGGCGGCCTTGCGGTCGGCCTCGAAGTTGTCCTTGCCGCCGAGGTAGTAGTCGTACATCCGGGCGGTGTGCGGGACGCCGGTGTCCAGCTCGCTCGGCGGCTGCCAGTCGTCGGCTCTGGCCCAGTCCCAGTCGGTGTCGACGCTCCGGCCGCCCGTCGTGCTGTCCTCGTACATCCTGTCCGCCCCCAATGCGCACTGCCGGAAGTTCGGCTACCGCCCGTCTACACGCGGTGCGCGGTGATCGTATCCAAGGACACGCCGAGGAAACAGCGGGAGTTCAGGTTTACGCAACAGTCGGTGACCGATTGTGTGCACGTCAAGGTCGGTCCGGGCCGCTCCGCCCGGATCGCCCGCCGGTGCGGTCCTCTCTATGCTGGCTGCCGATGACTGCCGACCGCCGCGCCGTGCTGCGCACCACCGCCCGACTCGCCGCCCTCGCCGCCACCGGCGGTCTGCTCACCGCCTGCGGCACCGGAACGCTCCGCCGGGCCGACCCGGGGGCGCTCGCCGCGCACCCCGGCACCGTGGACCCGCTGCACACCACCGACCCGGCCTGGAGCGGCGGCGAGGGCCCGGCCTCCGCCGCGCCCGCCGCCCCGGCGGAACCCCGGCCGGACGAGGAGCCGACCCCCGCGGCGGCCGCCGTCACCCCGCCGGCCCCGCCCGTCCTGCCGCCGCTCGCGCCCGGCACCCCGGCCGAGGTCGCGTACGGGCCGCGCACCGGGAAGAACGTGGCGCTCACCGTCCACGGCAGCGGCGACCCGAAGCTGGCCACGGCCCTGCTGGAGGCCGCCGAGCAGCGCGGCGCCATGCTGACCGTGATGGTCGTCGGCAGCTGGCTCGACCAGCAGCCGCAGATGGCCCGGCGGATCCTGGACGGCGGCCACGAGCTGGGCAACCACACCCAGAACCACCTCAACATCTCGGCCATGACCCCGGACCAGGCACGCGCCGAGATCGCCCAGTGCGCGGAGCGCCTGCAGCGGCTCACCGGCTCGATCGGCCGCTGGTTCCGCCCCTCCGCCGCCCAGTACGCCACGCCGATGGTGCGCGAGCAGGCCAAGGCGGTCGGGTACGAGCACGTGCTGTCCTTCGACGTCGACCCGCGCGACTACAACGACCCCTCGGCCGCCGAGCTGCAGCGCCGGGTGCTGAACTCGGTGCGCGGCGGCTCGGTGGTGGCGCTGCACATGGGGCACCAGTGCACGGTGGACGCGCTGCCCGCCATCCTGGACGGTCTGGCCAAGGCCGGGCTCACGCCGGTGACCGCCAGCCGGCTCTGCGCCTGAGCGCCGGCCCGCGACCCCCCCCCCCCCCGGTCAGACCATCGGGTCGTCGTCCTTGTACGGGCGCAGCCGCAGCGTACGGGCGTCCGCGGCCCGGATCGCCTCGGCCCGGTTGACCAGCTCCTCCAGGTCGTCCCGGCCCGCGTGGACGAACCTCCCGTGCAGCCCGTCGAAGCGGCCGCGGGCGGCGTCCACGGTGACGGCGACCATGTACGGGATGGAGCCCCAGTCCGTGGTGTCCCGGAACATCGGCATCCCGGCCGTCATGTCGGTGGCCACCGCGCCCGGGCTGATGTCGAGGACCACGACGCCGTTGCGGGCGAGCGAGTCCGCCATGTTGTCGGAGAGCTGGAGCAGCGCGCCCTTGGAGGTGGCGTACGCGGTGTAGTTGCCGTCCGGGCGCAGCGCGAAGCCGGAGTTGAGGTTGACCACCCGGCCGCGCCGGCGGGCGACCATGCCGGGCAGCACGCAGCGCAGCAGGTTGTAGGGGCCGCGCAGGTTGGTCTCGATCACCTGCCACCACTGGTTGGCGTCGGTCTCCCAGAGCGGCACCTCGGCGCGGTCGACCAGTCCGGCGTTGTTGATCAGCAGGTCGATCGGCCCGAGGTCGCGCTCGACCACCCGGACCGCCTCGCGCACCGAGCCGGGGCGGGTGACGTCGGCGGTCACGGCGACGCCCCGGGAGCCGCGTTTGACGCACTCCTTGAGGGTGTCGGTCAGCGTCTCGTGGGTGCGGCCGACCAGGCCGACGGACATCCCCTCGGCGGCCAGGCCGATGGCGAGCTCCCGGCCGATGCCCCGGCCCGCGCCGGTGATCAGGGCGACCTGTCCTGCGAGCGATCCCGTCGACACGCTGTGCTCCCTTCACGCCCCCGGTCCGGTCCGCTGCACCCCCGGCCCCCGTCTGCGGCATTCTGTCGGCCGCCGGGCGCGGAGGGCCCCGGGCACACGGAGCCGGGGTCGCCGCCTCACTCGTTCGGGTGAGTCCAGGCGGTGGCACCCTGCCGGGGAGGGGGTGACCTACTGGCCGGTACGGAGTAGTAACGTCGTCGGGGCGGTGACTGGTGCACCCATTCCGGCACACCGGCCCGTCGTCCAGCAGCTCGCTGGGCCACCCGTAGCTGGGCGACCCCCAGCACCGTCGAAGGGCAACTGAGTGAGTGACATCGCGCGCGTCGGAGTGATCGGCTGCGGCCTGATGGGGTCGGGCATCGCCGAGGTCTTCGCCCGGGCCGGGCTGGACGTCCTGGTGTCGGAGGCCAGCGGCGAGGCGCTGGAGTTCGGCCGCACCCGGCTGACCAACTCCCTGGACACGGCGGTCAAGCGGGGCAAGCTGACCCCCGAGCAGCGGGACGAGGCGCTGGCCCGGCTGTCGTTCACGGTCGAGCTGTCCGACTTCGCCGACCGCGACCTGGTGGTCGAGGCGGTCGCCGAGCGCGAGGACATCAAGGTCAAGATCTTCGAGACCCTGGACCGGGTGGTCGAGCGCCGTGACGCGATCCTCGCGTCCAACACCTCCTCGATCCCGATCGTGAAGCTGGCCGCCGCCACCAGCCGCCCGGAGCAGGTGATCGGCCTGCACTTCTTCAACCCGGCGCCGGTGCAGAAGCTGGTCGAGGTCATCCCGACCCTCACCACCTCGGCGACCACCACCGAGCGGGTCGAGGCCTTCGCCTCCCAGGTGCTCGCCAAGGAGCCGATCCGCGCCCGCGACCGGGCCGGCTTCGTGGTCAACGCGCTGCTGGTGCCGTACCTGCTGTCCGCGGTGCGGATGTTCGAGTCGGGTGTGGCCACCGCCTCCGACATCGACAAGGGCATGGAGGCCGGCTGCGCCCACCCGATGGGCCCGCTGCGGCTGTGCGACCTGATCGGCCTGGACACCATCGTCTCGATCGCCGAGTCGATGTACGACGAGTACAAGGAGCCGCTGTACGCCGCTCCCCCGCTGCTCTCCCGGATGGTCGACGCGGGCCTGCTGGGCCGCAAGTCCGGCCGCGGCTTCTACGACTACACCGCGAGCGCCTGACCCGGCCGGGGCGTCCGGACGGCGGCGTCCGAACGTGACGCCGGACGGCGGCGCCCCGGACCGCGACGCCGGACGCGGGGGCCCGGCGGCTGTGATCCGGCCGCCGGGCCCCCGCCGTCCGCCGGTGCGTCAGCTGTTGATCGCGTAGCTGTCGCCGTAGACCTTCCACTTCAGCGGCGGGTTGAGGTCGAAGTTCTTGGCGTTCAGGAAGACCAGCTGCTCGGTGTCGACCCGGCTGGTGTCCGAGTGCGCCTCCTCCTTCTTCATGACCACCTTGCGGGCGTCCAGGAAGGCCTTGAGGTAGGTGGCCTCGTCGCCGCCCTGGGCGGGGGTCTTGGCCTTCTTCAGGGCGGCGGCGCGGATGCCGCCGAAGCTGTCGGAGCTGGTGCCCGGGCCGTGCATGACGATGGCGTCGTAGTAGGCGAACTGGCCGAGCGCGCGCAGGCCGTCGCTCTTGGCCTGGTTGACGGCCGGGTTGAAGTACACCCGGTCGCGCTCGTCGTTCTGGGCCTGCTGGAAGACGCCGTCCTTGGCCGCGGTGGCCCAGTCCTTCTCGAACGCGGAGCCGAGGCCCGCGTGCGAGTCGCTGCCGTTGACCTTCTTCAGGGCCGGCAGGTACTTGGCCAGGACGTTGCCGGGCTTGAGGTCGGTGTAGTGCTGGACCAGCTCCAGCATGTCGCCGGTGCCGGAACAGAAGCCGATGATCCCGGCGGTGTAGCCGCGGCCGTCCTTGATGTCCTCGATGTACTTGTACTGGGCCTTCCAGTCCAGCGACGAGTTCTCCGCGCTGGACACCAGCTGCATCGCGATGTCCTTCTTGTGCGGGTCGTCCAGCCCGACCCCCTTGAGCTGGACGGCGGCGGCCCGCGCCGGGGCCGCCTGGGCCGCCGCGGTGGCCGCGACCGTGAGGGGCGCGGCCACCAGGGCGGCGGCGAGGGCGATGCGGAGGGCACGACGGGGCTGAGGGCGCATGGGAGCTCCGATTCCTCGTGGGTTAGGAAACTTTCCTAACAAGAAGAAGGAAAGCCCCGAACCCGCGCTCCCGCAAGGGTTTTGACACAACCGCTTCAAGCCATCCTGGAAACCGCAGGTCGCGGCGGCGCACCGGACAGCTCCGGACGCCCGGTCAGAACGCCCGGCGCCGCACCCACCAGACCGCCGCCGCGCAGGCCGCGACGCCCAGCGCCGCCATCCAGCCGAGCTCGATGAACTGGAACTGCCAGAAGCGGTCCGCCGGCTGGTACATCTCGTGGGCGGTGTAGCCGCCGTCCCGCAGCAGGGACTGGAGCCGGCCGTAGTCGCCGAGCCCGTAGAACGAGCCCGTGGTGATCCGGTTCCCGGCCGGGTCCGAGAACCAGACCTCGCCGATCCAGCGGTCGTCGACCGCCATCGCCCGCATCGAGTGCGCCGCCGCCTCCAGCGGCTGCCGGTAGTGGAACCGGAGGGACTCGGCGACCACCGGCAGCGCCACCGAGACGGCCAACCCGACGCCCACCGCGGCCACCGTGCGGCGCAGCACCGCGCCGGCCAGCGCGGCCGCGCCGAAGGTCAGCAGGACCCGGCCGACCAGCGCCGGCCAGGTCTGCTCGAAGATGCTCGGGCTGAACCGGCCGTCCAGGAGCAGCAGCGGGGCGCTCCACCAGCGCAGCAGCAGGCCGACCAGCAGGGCGACGACCGCCAGCACCCCGCCGGTCAGCACCAGCGAGCCGGCCGTCCAGCGCGCGCGACCGGCCCCCTGGGTCCACACGAAGCGGACCGTCCCCTGCTCGAACTCCCGTGCCAGCAGAGGGCCGCCGACGAAGGCGCCGAAGCTGCCGCCGAGCACCTGGAGCACCATGACGACGGGCTGCATCGAGGTGCCGTAGCCGTGCAGGAACTGCTTGAGCCGCTCGTGACAGGCGTCGGCGCCCCGGTCGCAGACGGCGGCACCGGTCCGGTCCAGGCCGTCGTGCACGTACCAGCCGTGGACCAGCAGCGCGAGCGCGAGCGCGGCCGTCACCACCAGCAGGGTCAGCAGCGCCGGCCGGTGGCGCAGCCCGGCAGCCCGCAGCACGGCGGAGCGGGGCGGCGCGAGGGTCGTGGAGCTCACGGCAGCAGCACCTTCTCGTTCGGGCGGACGGCCCCGCGCGGGCCGGGGAGGGCGGAGGCGGTCGGCTCGCGCAGGTAGGCGAGCACCAACTCGGCCAGTCCGACGCGCTGTTGACGCCAGCTGTCGGGGGCCGGGGCGTCCACGCCGCCGGTGCGCACCAGGAGGTGGGACTGGGCGCCGGCCCGGCGGTCGCGGACCACCGGCAGCCGACCGGCGAGCCCCTCGGCCTCGGCGGTCGGGCCGGTGAGCATCCGGTGCCCGGCCAGCAGGTCGTCCACCTCCCCCGCCATCTGGACCCGCCCGCCGCCGAGCACCACCAGGTAGTCGCAGCTCTGCTCCAGCTCGCTGACGGCGTGCGAGGAGAACACCGCCGAGAGCCCGTCCTCGACCACCGCGGTCAGCAGCACGGCCATGAAGTCGTGCCGCGCGAGCGGGTCGAGGGCGGCCAACGGCTCGTCCAGCAGCAGGAGTTCGGGGCGTTTGGCGAGCGCGAGAGCCAGCGACACCTGGGCCTGCTGGCCGCCGGAGAGCCGACCGTACCTGCGGTCCAGCGGGATGCCGAGGCCGTCCAGGTGGGTACGGGCCCGGGCCTCGTCCCAGCGGCGGTTGAGGTGGCGGCCCATCGCCAGCAGGTCGCGCACCGGCAGGCCGGGGTAGAGCGCGGCGTTCTGGGCGACGAAGCCGATCCGGTCCAAGGCCCGCGGGGAGCCGGGCAGTTGGTCGCCCAGGACGGTCAGCGCGCCCTCGCTGGGCAGGGTCAGCCCGGCGGCCAGGCTGAGCAGCGTGGTCTTGCCCGCGCCGTTCGGGCCGACCAGGGCCACCACGTGGCCGGCGGGCAGGGCGAGCCGGCAGTCCCTCAGGGCCCAGGAGCGGCGGTAGCGCTTGCCGAGCCCGGCGCAGTCGATCACCGTGTCCGCGGCCATCAGGCCACCACCCCTTCCCGGCCTTCACGCAGGTCGCGCAGCGCGTCCTCGAACACCGCGGCCATCCCCTCCTCGTCCAGCCCGGCGGTCCGCGCCGAGCGCATCCAGTCCAGCAGCCCCCGGCGCAGCGCGGCCCGTTCGCGCAGCGGCACCACCCCGGGGGGCAGGCCCCGCACGAAAGTGCCCTGGCCCCGGCGGCCGGCGGCGAGGCCGCGGTGTTCCAGCTCGCGGTACGCCTTGAGCACCGTGTTCGGGTTGATCGCCAGGTCGGCCACCACCTCGCGCACCCGGGGCAGCCGGTCCCCCTCGGTCAACCAGCCCATCCGCAGCGCCTGTTCGACCTGCTGCACGAGCTGCAGGTAGGTCGGGACACCGGAGGCCGGGTCCAGGCGGAACTCGATCGGGGAGGGCTGGTCGGCATCTTTATCTACTTCCATAGGTAAAGAGATAAACGATGGACTGACGAGCAGTCAAGCCGGAAAGGGGAACGGGAAACGGAAGAGGGCCCCGCCCCGGACTCGTGGTCCGGGACGGGGCCCTCCTCGGGCGCTGTCGCGTCAGGCGCCGCGCAGCACCGCGCCGGTGCGGGCGACGGCCTCGGCAACGGCCGCCTCGCGGGCGGCGGTGGCCTCGTCGGCGGTCAGGGTGCGGTCGACCGCGCGGAAGCGCAGCGCGTACGCCAGCGACTTCTTGCCCTCGCCGACCTGCTCGCCGGTGAAGACGTCGAACAGCCGGATGGCCTCCAGCAGTTCGCCCGCGCCGGAGCGCAGCGCGGCCTCGACCTCGGCGGCCGGGACGGCGGTGTCGACGATCAGCGCGACGTCCTGGGTCGCCACCGGGAAGCCGGAGACGGTCGGGCCGCCGACCCGCTCGGCGCCGTCGGCGGTGAGCAGGTCGACGTCGATCTCCATCGCGGCGGTACGGGCCGGCAGCCCGAGCGCCTTGACCACCCGCGGGTGCAGCTCACCGGCGTGGCCGACCACCCGGTCGGTGCCGGCCACCAGCAGCTCCGCGCAGCGGCCCGGGTGCCACGGCGCCAGCCGGCCCTGACGGACGGTCAGCTCGATGCCGGCCGCGCGGGCCACCGTGCGGGCCGCCTCGACGGCGTCCGCCCAGGAGGCCTGGGCGCCCTTGCCCCACCAGCCCGACGGCAGCCGCTCGCCCGCGAGGGCGACGGCGATCCGGCGCGGCTGGTCCGGCAGCGCGGCGTCCAGCGCGGCCAGCTCCTCGTCGCTGGGCCGGCGGTCGACCGACGGGCGCGGGGCGACGCTCAGCTCGTCCTTGGGCAGGAAGACCGTGCCGGTCTCGAAGACCGCCAGGTCGGTGTTGCCCCGGCCGACGTTGCGGCGCAGCGCGCCGAGCAGGCCCGGCAGCAGCGTGGTGCGCAGCGCCGGCTCCTCGTCGTTCAGCGGGTTGACCAGCTTCACCGTGCGGCGGCGCCGGTCGTCCGCCTCCAGGCCGAGCGCCTCGAAGGCGGCCTCGCCGAGGAACGGGTAGTTGTTGACCTCGACGTAGCCGGCCCCGGCCAGCGCGACGCCGATCCGGCGGTTCACCCGCTGGGCCTCGGTCAGCCCCTTGCCCGGAGGAACGTTCGGCAGCCGGACGGGGACGTTGTCGTACCCCTCCAGCCGGATGACCTCCTCGGCGAGGTCGTACGGGTCGGTGAGGTCGGGGCGCCAGGTCGGCGGGGTGACCTCCAGGACGTCGGCCCCGGAGACCGAGCAGCCGATCTCCTGCAGGCGCCGGGTGACGGTCTCGCGGCCGTACCCGGTGCCGGCCACCCGGTCGGGCAGGTCGGCGGCGATGGTGATGGTGCGCACCGGGCGCGGGGCCGCGATGTCGGTGACCCCGGCCTCGGCGGTGCCGCCGGCGATCAGGACCAGCAGGTCGACGGCGCGCTGCGCGGCGGCGCGGGTGGCCTCCGGGTCGACGCCGCGCTCGAAGCGCTTGGACGCCTCGGAGGGCAGCTTGTGCCGCTTGGCGCTGCGGGCGATGGCGACCGCGTCGAAGTGCGCCGCCTCGATGATCACCTCGGTGGTGCCCGGGCCGGCGGCCGGGTCGAGGATCTCGGTGGAGGCGCCGCCCATCACGCCGGCCAGGCCGATCGGGCCGCTGTTGTCGCAGATCAGCAGGTCCTCGGCGGAGAGCTCGCGCTCGACCCCGTCGAGGGTGGTGAGGACCTCGCCCTGCTCCGCCCGGCGGACCGTGATCGGGCCGTTCACGCGCTGCTTGTCGTAGGCGTGCAGCGGCTGGCCGACCTCCAGCATCACGTAGTTGGTGATGTCGACGGTCAGCGAGATCGGGCGGATGCCCGACTTCTGCAGCCGGCGCTGGAGCCAGATCGGGGACTTCGCGGTCGGGTCGAGGCCGATGACCGTACGGGCCACGAAGCGGTCGCAGCCGGCCGGGTCGTTGACCTTCACCAGGTAGCCGAAGGAGTTCGCCGGCGGCACGTCGAGCAGCGCCGGGTCGGCCAGCGGCAGCCCGTACGCGGCGGCGGCCTCGCGGGCCACGCCGCGCATGGACAGGCAGTAGCCGCGGTCCGGGGTGACGGCGATGTCGAGCACCTCGTCGACGAGCTGGAGCAGCTCGATGGCGTCGGTGCCGGGCTCGTACTCCGGCGGGAGCACGATGATGCCGTTGTGCTCGTCGCCCATGCCCAGCTCGCGGGCGGAGCAGATCATGCCGGCCGAGGTCTGGCCGTAGGTCTTGCGGGCCGCGATCGGGAACGGGCCGGGCAGCACGGCGCCCGGCAGCACGACCACGACCTTGTCGCCGACGGCGAAGTTGGTCGCACCACAGACGATCTCCTGCGGCTCACCGGTGCCGTTGGCGTCGCCGACGTTCACGAAGCAGTGCCGGATCGGCTTCTTGAAGCCGGTCAGCTCCTCGATGGAGAGCACCTCGCCGACCACCAGCGGGCCCTTGAGGTCCGCGCCGAGCTGCTCGACGGTCTCGACCTCCAGGCCGGCCCGGACCAGGCGCTCCGCGACGTCACGGCCGGTCTCGCCGGCCGGCAGGTCGACGTACTCGCGCAGCCAGGAAAGCGGGACGCGCATCAGATCTCCATCCCGAACGGAAGGGTGAAGCGGACGTCACCCTCGACCATGTCGCGCATGTCGGCGACGTTGTGACGATTCATCAGGATCCGCTCCAGGCCCAGGCCGAAGGCGAAGCCGCTGAAGCGGTTCGGGTCGACACCGCAGGCGACCAGCACCCGCGGGTTGACGACGCCGCAGCCGCCGAGCTCGATCCAGCCCTCGGAGGAGCAGGTCCGGCAGGGCCGGTCCGGGTTGCCGACGCTCGCACCGCGGCACACGAAGCACTGGAGGTCGATCTCCGCGCTCGGCTCGGTGAACGGGAAGTACGAGGGGCGCCAGCGCAGCTCCAGGCCGCCGCCGATCAGCTTCTCGACCAGCACCTCGATGGTGCCCTTGAGGTCGGCGAAGGTGATGCCCTCGTCCACCGCGAGGCCCTCGACCTGCCGGAAGACCGGGGTGTGGGTGGCGTCCAGCTCGTCGGTCCGGTAGACCCGGCCGGGGCAGACCACGTAGATGGGGGGCTCGCGGTCGAGCATGGTGCGGGCCTGGACCGGGGAGGTCTGGGTGCGCAGCACCACGCCGGAGTCGGCGGAGCCGTCCGGGGCCTGGACGAAGAAGGTGTCCTGCATCGAGCGGGCCGGGTGGTCCGGGCCCAGGTTGAGGGCGTCGAAGTTGAGCCACTCGGCCTCGACCTCGGGGCCCTCCGCGACCTGGTAGCCCATCGCGACGAAGGTGTCCTCGATGCGCTCGGCCATGGTGGTCAGCGGGTGCCGGGCGCCGCGCGGGGCTCGGCCGTACGGCAGCGTGACGTCCACCGCCTCCTCGACCAGCACGCGGGCGTCGCGCTCCGCCTCCAGCTCGGCCTGCCGCTTGGCGAGGGCCTGGTTGACGGCCCCGCGGGCCTGGCCGATCAGCTTTCCGGCGGCCGCCTTGGCGTGCGGGGGCAGCGCCCCGATCTCGCGATTGGCGAGCGAGAGCGCGGAGCGGTCGCCGGTGTGGGCGACCTTGGCCTGCTTCAGCTCGTCCAGGGAACCGGCGGCGGCGAACGCGGCGATCGCCTCGTCCCGCGCCTGCTCCACCACCTCGGGCTTCAGGGCCTCGACCTCGACCGGGTCGTACGACTTGTTGGGTGCCGACATCTCTATCTTTCCCGTGCTCCTGCTCGTCCGTGCTCAAGGTCTGTGGGCCAACGCCGAAGGTCGAGTGTAGTCGCAGCACGTCGCGCCGCTCGGCGCCGCTTCCCCGGTGCCCGCCCGGGCAGCGCCCCTACAGCATGAAGTCGGGCACCCCGGCGGGCAGGATGAAGCGGAACCTGGCGCCGCCGCCGGGCGCGCGGTCGACGCGGATCGAGCCGCCGTGGGCCTCCACGATGCCCTTGACGATGTAGAGGCCGAGGCCGGTGCCGCCGCGCTTGGAACCCCGCCAGAAGCGGGTGAAGACGCGCGGCATCGAGTCCTCGGGGATGCCGCCGCCTTCGTCGCTCACGGTGACCGCGGTGCCTTCCACGACGCGGGGCGGGGTGCCGTCGCGCTCCCACAGGGGTGCCTCGACGACCTCCTTGGCCGGTGCCACCTCGATCGTGACAGTTCCCTCACCGTGCCGCACGGCATTTTCCAGCAGGTTGGCGAGCACCTGGTCGACCTTGTCCGGGTCGGCCCACAGGACGGTCAGCGGCTCACCGATCCGGACGTCGAAGCGTTCCTCGGGGATGCCGGTGGCGACCTTGCGCTCGACGTGCCGACGCACCGCCGCGGCCAGGTCGACCACCTGCTTGCGCAGCTCCAGCCGGCCGGCGTCGATCCGGGAGATGTCCAGCAGTTCGGCGATCAGCCGGGTGACCCGGTCGGCGTCGGCGTCCACGGTCTCCAGCATCAGCCGCTTCTGCCCGTCGGTGAACCGCTCCCACTTGGCCAGCAGCGTCGCCGTGAAGCCCTTGACGCTCGTCAGCGGGGAGCGCAGCTCGTGCGCCACGGTGGCGATCAGCTCGGCGTGGCTGCGCTCGGTGCGGCGCCGGGCCTCGGTGCCGCGCAGGGCGATCACCAGGCGCTCCAGCGGCCCGCCGCGCGCACCGCGCACGTACCGGGCGGAGACCAGTACCTCGCGCCCTCCGGGCAGCAGCAGGTTGCGCTCCGGCTGGCGGGTGCGGATGGCCAGGCCGCCGTACGGGTCGGTCAGCTGCCACCAGCGGCGGCCGTCCAGGTCCTCCAGCGGGAGGACGTCCTCCAGCGCGCCGCCGAGCGCGGCCTGCGGGAGCACGCCGGTGAGCCGGGCCGCGGCCCGGTTGAAGCAGACCACCCGGCCCAGCGCGTCGGCGACCACCAGGCCGTCCGGCAGGTCGTCCGGGTCGAGCTCGGGCCCGCTGCCGACCATGGGTTGCCTCCCCGATTACCCACCGTGCCGTTCCCCCCACCGAGGCAGACCCTAGCGTCTCCCAGGCCCGTGCAGTAGGGCTTGCAAGGGGGTGATCCGGACGCGCCCCCGGGTGCGTCAGGCGTTCGAGCGGCAACCGCCGGGCGAACGCTGGGCGCGGGCCGAGGCGTACAGGCAGACGGCCGCCGCGGTGGCCAGGTTGAGGCTCTCCGCGTGGCCGTGGATCGGGACGCGCACGACCTCGTCGGTGAGCGCGCGGGTCTCCTCCGGAAGCCCCCACGCCTCGTTGCCGAACACCCATGCGCCGGGCGCCCCCAGGGTGCCCTCGTCCAGCTCCTGGTCCAGGTCCCGCTCCCCGGCGCCGTCGGCGGCGAGCACCCGGACGCCGGCCTCGCGCAGCCGGCCGACGGCCTCCTCGACCGGCACGCCGACCGCCACCGGCAGGTGGAACAGGCTGCCCACGGAGGCCCGGACGGCCTTCGGGTTGTAGAGGTCCACCGAGGCGTCGGTGAGCACCACGGCGTCCGCGCCGGCCGCGTCGGCGGTGCGCAGCACGGTGCCGGCGTTCCCGGGGTCGCGCACGTGGGCGAGGACCGCGACCAGCTGGGGGCGGGCCTTGAGCACCTCGGCGAACGGGGTGTCGATGAAGCGGCAGAGCGCCACGATGCCCTGCGGCGTCACCGTGTCGCAGATCTCCGCGATCACCTCGTCGGTGGCGGTCAGCACCGGCAGCCCCTCGGCCAGGGCCGCCTCCACGATGCCGGCGTGCCGCTCGGCGGCCTCCACGGTCGCGTACACCTCGACCACGGCGTGCTCGCCGGTGCCCGGCAGCCTGCCGAAGGCGACGGCCTCCCGGACGGCCTGCGGGCCCTCGGCCAGGAAGCGGCGCTCCTTGGTGCGCTGGTTGCGCTTCGCCAGCCGGCGGGCGGCGACGACGCGCGGCGAGCGCAGGGAGGTCAGCAGGGGGGTGTCGGTGCTCGGCATGGTCTCGTTACTCCGGAGGCGCTGAAGGAGGGGGAAAAGCAGGACCGGACCCGCAGGCGAGCCTGCGGGTCCGGTCAGAGCTCAACCGATCTCGAAAGATCAGGCGGCGTCGGCGGCGGCCTTCGGGGCGTTCACGTCGGCCGGCAGCGCCTTCTGGGCGACCTCGACCAGGGAGGCGAACGCACCCGGGTCGTTGACGGCCAGGTCGGCCAGCATCTTGCGGTCGATCTCGACGCTGGCGGCCTTCAGGCCCTGCACGAAGCGGTTGTAGGTGATGCCGTTGGCACGGGCCGCAGCGTTGATGCGCTGGATCCACAGCTGACGGAAGTCGCCCTTGCGCTTCTTGCGGTCGTTGAAGTTGTAGACCAGCGAGTGGGTGACCTGCTCCTTGGCCTTGCGGTACAGGCGCGAACGCTGGCCACGGTAGCCGCTGGCGCGCTCCAGGATGACCCGGCGCTTCTTGTGGGCGTTGACTGCCCGCTTGACGCGTGCCACTTGATTACTCCTTGGGTTGGACCACGGACTACTTCACGTGGTCCGTCATTCGAATGGGTCGGGAAGGATCAGCTGCCCCGCTCGCGGCTCGCGCCGGGCGGGAGGGCGATCACTTGCCGAGAAGCTTCTTGATCTTCTTGGCGTCAGCGGGGGCCAGCTCGACCGTCCCGGCCAGCTTGCGGGTCAGCGTCGAGGGCTTGTGCTCCAGGAGGTGGCGGCGGCCGGCGCGCTCGCGCAGCACCTTGCCAGAGCCACTGATCTTGAAGCGCTTGCTGGCGCCACTGTGCGTCTTCTGCTTCGGCATTTCGCCGTATCTCCTCGTCGGTCCCGTCCACGCCCGCGCGGCGGCTGCCACGCGGGCGCGAACTGGATGGATCTGCGGTGACCGGGCGGGACGCCCCGTCACCCTGTGGGCCGGTCTCCCGGGCCCTCCTGGCCGGTGAAGGCTCAGGCGCCCTGGGAGGCGGCCGGCTGCTCGACCGGAGCGTCGGCCTCGACGGCCGGCGCCTCGGCCGGGGCGTCCTGCGCCTCGGTCACGGCGTCCTCGATGGCCTCGGCCTCGATGTCCTCGACATCGACGTCGTCGACCTCGGCGTCCGCAGGGGCGTCGGAGCCGGCGGTGCGGCCCTGACGCTCGGCCTTGCGGGCGTCCGCGAGGGCGCGGGCCTCGGCCATCGCCTCGGTCTTCTTCTTGTGCGGGCCAAGGACCATGATCATGTTTCGGCCGTCCTGCTTGGGCGAGGACTCGACGAAGCCCAGGTCCTGGACGTCGTCGGCGAGCCGCTGAAGCAGACGGAAGCCCAGCTCGGGGCGGGACTGCTCACGACCGCGGAACATGATCGTGATCTTGACCTTGTCGCCCTGCTTGAGGAACCGGACGACGTGACCCTTCTTGGTGTCATAGTCGTGCGGGTCGATCTTCGGCCGGAGCTTCATCTCCTTGATGACCGTGTGCGCCTGGTTCTTGCGCGCCTCACGGGCCTTCATGGCCGACTCGTACTTGAACTTGCCGTAGTCCATGAGCTTGCACACCGGCGGCCGGGCGGTCGCCGCGACCTCGACCAGGTCGAGGTCGTACTCCTGCGCGAGCTCCAGCGCCTTGGCAAGCGGCACGATGCCGACCTGCTCGCCGCTGGGACCGACGAGTCGCACCTCGGGGACGCGAATCCGGTCGTTGATGCGGGGCTCGGTGCTGATGGGGCCTCCTCGGTTGCACCTTCTGCGATGCGGCCGTCGGACGGCGGTCGCACGTAGTGGACTCGACCACTGGGCGGGGCTTCATTCGTGCTGCGCTGTCCGGTACGTACACCGCCACACGAAAAAAGCCCCGCTCGGTACAAGCGGGGCTCCACACAACCGGGGGCTGCGCCCGGTGAGGGGCGCTGCGGCGACTCGGCGCCAGGGGCGCCCGTCGCGGACCGGGACCCGTCGACCGCGAGGCCGCTCGGGTGGGAGACTTTCGCGGTTGCCCTCTCGGGCCTCCTCAGTGGAGCCTCCACTTGCTGGCCGAGCGCCCATGCGGGATCCCGGCCGGTCAGTCTCGAAGCTTACAGCGTCGGGGGGTCGAACGCCATTCCGCCCCGGCCCACTGCCCCGTCCGCGTTCTCCGGGGCCCTTGTACGCTCCACCTGTACCCACACGGCACGAAGGAACGAGCCACCTTGAGCAGCGAGCCCACCCAGAACCCCGGCGCGGACGACGACGCGATCGGCTTCGACGACCTCACCCGCGACATCGCCGAGGTCCCGGCCGTCGAGGTGATCACCACCGTCGCGGTGCACCTGATGAGCGCCGCCGCCGTCAAGTGCGGCCTCGCCGAGGGCGGCGAGAAGGACAAGGACCTGGACGAGGCCCGCAAGCTGATCACCGCCCTGGCCGGGCTGGTCACCGCCGGCGCCCCCGAGATCAGCAACTTCCACGCCGCGCCGCTGCGGGACGGGCTGCGCTCGCTCCAGCTCGCGTTCCGCGAGGCCTCCGTCGTCCCGGACGCTCCGGGCGCCGGGCCGGGCGAGAAGTTCACCGGGCCGGTCTACTCCTGACACGTACCGCCGCCTCACGTGAGGCGGCGGGGTCGAAAGCGGCGGGACCCGGCACGCGTGTGGCGGGGTGAAGTGCTCGGTCAGGACGAGCAGGTCGGGGTTGTCCACGTCGGCGAG
>NZ_JBSFWR010000114.1:0-25393 GCF_053594915.1 Kitasatospora sp. NPDC002543
GGGCGGACCACCAGGTCGATGCCCCTGAGCACGTCGTGCGAGCCGGGGTAGGCGTACCGGACGCCGTGGACCTCGATCCGGTCGTCGGACGTGACCTGGTCGGCGCCCGTCTCGAACGCCCTGGCGGGCCGTTCCGCTACGCGGCGGTCTGCAGTTCCCGGACGGCGACGGTGTGCGCCACGGCCGGGGCCGCGTTGTCCTGCTCCGGCGTGAGGTGCGGGCGCAGCCGCAGCGCCAGGGCGACGATCAGCACCGTGGAGCCCGCCATGGCCGCCAGGTAGAGCGGCCAGGTGCCGGAGCCGACCAGCAGCACGCCGACGGCGGGGCCGACCGCGATCGCGATCTGCTTCACCAGGGAGTACCCGGCGTTGTAGGTGCCGAGCAGCCGGGCCGGGGCGAGGTCCGCGACGATCGGGCCCATGGTGGGCGCCAGCAGCGACTCGCCGACGCCGAAGAGGGCGTAGATCGAGACGATGGCGACCGTGGCGGCCATGGTCTCCGTCCGGATCAGGCCGGCCACCAGGGCCATCGCCCAGGCCGCCAACCAGACCACGCCGGCCGCGGCCATCGCGGTGGTGCGGCGGCGGCGCGCGGTGATCCGCACCATGAACATCTGGAGCACCACGATGGTCAGCGCGTTGGCGCCGATCGCGAAGCCCAGGGTGGAGGGCGCGGTGCCGACGGTGTCGGTGGCGAAGGCCGCGACACCGGACTCGAACTGGCCGTAGCAGGTGAAGAAGATCAGCCCGGCGAGGATGCTGAGCCGCACCATCGCCTTGTCGGCGAGCAGGGCGCGCAGGCCCGTCGGGCCGTCGGCCTTGCCGTGGACGGCCGTCAGCTGGACCTTGGGCATCCGGGCGGTGCCGGTGACCAGGGCGAGGCCGAGGAACGTCGCCGCCTCGATGGTGAACAGCCGGGTGAGGCTGGCCGGGTCGGACACGTTCACGATCTGCCCGCCGACCAGCGCACCGATGCCCATGCCCAGGTTGACCAGGGTGAACTGGAGCGCGAAGGCGTGCGAGCGGGTGGCGGCCGTGGAGCAGCGGACGATCATGGTGGCGAGCGCCGGCTGGCAGGTGGTGACACCCGCGCCGAACAGGAAGGAGGAGACCAGCAGGGCCGGGGTGCCGGTGGCGTGGCCGAAGGCGAACGCCCCGGTGGCGGCGAGCGCCGTACCGGCCAGCAGCACCGGGCGGGGGCCGTACCTGTCGATGCCGCGGCCGGTGAACGGGAGGACGGCGAGGGCCGCCAGGGCGAAGACGGTGAACACCATCCCGGCCGCCAGCGAACCCAGCCCGCGCACCTGGTCCACGTACACGAACATGTACGGCATCGTGAACCCGCTGCCGAACGCGCTGAGCGCGTTGCCGATCTGGACGCGGCGCAGCGGGCCGCCCGCTCCACGCCGCTGCTGCCTCTGCTGCTTCACCGTGCCGGTCACCGTGCACATCCCTTCCTGGTTTCAACTGGATACTCTTAAGTCCAGAAGATTTCAGAGCTAAAGTTTGACGAGATAAAGTCTTAGCACCGGAAGAGTGCGGAGTCAAAGGCTTAAGGAGTGCACAGTCGTGGGAGACTGGTCCGCATGACTACGGACAAGCCGCGGCCGGCTGCCGGCAAGCCCGCTCCGGCCACCCCCCTGGAGTTCGGCATCGCGGAGCAAGTGGCCCTCTACCAGCGGGAGTTCCCCACCGTCGACCCCCAGGTGGAGACCATCGTGCAGACCCTCAACCGGGTCTCCCGGCGGATGGGCGTCGCGTACGACCGCCAGCTGACTGTGCTCGGAATCACCTCCGCCGAGTGGGAGGTGCTCAAGGCCCTGGTGGTCGCCGGCAGCCCCTACCAGCTGGGGCCGGGCGAGCTGGCCAAGCGGCTCGGGCTCACCCCGGCGGCGATGACCCACCGGATCGACCGGATGGTGGCCGACGGCCTGGTCACCCGGGAGCGGGACGAGACCAACCGGGTGCGGGTGATCATCGAGCTGACCGAGTCCGGCCGGGACAAGTGGCTGGAGTCGATGCGGATGGCGGCGGTGTTCGAGGAGGAGCTGCTCCAGGACGTCGCGGGCGAGGACCGCTCCGCGCTCTCCGCGATGCTGGGCCGGATGCTGCGGCGGATCGAGGAGAGCCAGCCGGACGCGCTCGGGCGCACCGCCGACCTGGCGTAGCGCAGGCGGCCCGGAACGCGAACGGGTCCGGCCCGCCGGGAGGATGATCCTCCCGGCGGGCCGGACTCGTCACTTCGGGTGCCGCGGGGGTCCGTCAGGCCCCCCGGCGGTCGGGTCGGACGTCAGCAGGCGCCGTTGTCGGTCCAGACGCCCCACTGGCCGCTCTGGCTCGGGTCGTCGCCCTTGGTCCACCACTTGTTGGTGTAGTAGTGGCCCTTCCAGGAGACCTTGGTGCCGCCGGCCGCGTAGGTGGTGTTCGCGTCCCAGCTCGGGGCGGCCGGGCAGGAGGCCGGCGTGGTCGGGGTGCCGGTCGGCGTACCGGTCGGGGTGCCCGTGGGGGTGCCGGTCGGGGTGCCGGTCGGCGTACCGGTGGGGGTGCCGGTCGAGGTCGGGGTCGGGGTCGGCGTGCCGGTCGGCGGGGCCGGGCAGGCAGAGGCGGAGCCGTTGGTGGCGCTCACCATCTTGTCGAACAGGGCGGTCTTGGTGCCCAGGTCGTACAGCGAGAAGGCGAAGGCGCCGCCGAGGCCGTTGCAGTGCGCGTAGTCGAGCTTGGCCTGGATCGACTTGGCGTCCTCACCGCTCCAGAAGGTGTTGCCGTCGTAGAAGTACGTGGCCTGCGCCGCGTCGTCCCAGAAGGTCTTGGACGGGTTGTCGACGAAGCCCGCGAGCTCCTTGAACATCTGGATGCCGGGGACGTTGCCGGACATCGCCGCGCCGGCCGCCGGCTGGGTGGCCGGCTGGTACAGGCCGTGCTTGCCGTTGTCCTTCACGCCGGTCCAGCCGCGGTAGTAGAACGGCACACCCATGTTGATCTTGTTGGCGGGGAAGCCGCCGGGGATGCCGTACTCCTTGTCGCCGACCGTCCACGCCTTGATGGCGTTGTCGATCGAGTACTTGCCGTTGCCCGGCTTGGCCGGGGTCGACGGGTCGTCCGGGGTGGAGTAGAGCGCGGCCTGGTGGTTGGTCGGGCCCTGGGCGTCCCAACCGCCGTGCATGTCGTAGGTCATGACGTCGAGGAAGGTCAGGTACTGACCGATCTTGTCGGTCTCGACGTTCATGATCTTGTCCTGGCCGGCGCCGACCGCCGCCGCCAGGGCGTAGGTCTTCTTGTCGGCCACGCCCTGCGCGTCCAGCTGGGTGCGGAACTCCTTCAGCAGCGCGGTGAAGTTCTGCTTGTCCGCCGGGCTGGAGATGTTGCCGGTGTGGCCACCGCCGCCCGGGTACTCCCAGTCGATGTCGATGCCGTCGAAGACGCCGGCCGCCGAGCCCGGGCCGCCGAAGCCGGCGTCGTTGGGCAGGTTGCCCTTGATGAACATGTCGATGCAGGACGACACCAGGTGCTTGCGCGAGGCGTCCGTGGCCGAGGCCGGCGAGAAGTACTTGGAGTAGGTCCAACCACCGATCGAGAGCAGGACCTTGAGGTTGGGGTTCTTCGCCTTCAGCTTCTTCAGCTGGTTGAAGTTGCCCGCGATCGGCTGGTTCCAGACGTCGCCGACGCCGTCGACCGAGATGTCCGCGCCGAAGCTCTTCTGGTAGTCGGCGAACGCGTCCGCGGCGCCGTCACCCGCGTTGGGGTTGTTGTCGTTCGTGTCCGCGGCCTTGGTGGCCTCGAAACAGCCCAGGTCGGTCGGGTGGATGTTGGCGAAGTCGTAGATCAGGTAGTCCAGCTTCCCGGCGACGCCGGTGTCCTGGATCGTCTTGGGGTAGTACGCGTTCGCGTAGACCGACCACTGGTCGTAGTACGCGACCTTGATGCCGCCGCTGGTGGCGGGCGCACCGGTGGAGTTGGTGGTCGCGGCGTTGGCCGCGCCGCCGCCGGACAGCGCGAGGCCGGCGCCGAGCAGCAGGGAGGCGGTGGTGCCGGCCGCGATGGCGGCCATGCTCTTGGGGCGGCGTCGGCGGCCGCCCTGCGGAGCCGGGGTCCCGGCCCTTTCAATGCGTGAGCGCAGCATGGGTGCGTGACTCCTGGTTGTGGGGGTTCCCGTCGCCCCGGGGGCGCGCGTCCGGGGTGGGGCCGGACGACCGGGACATGACAGGCGTGGGTGGGGAATCGAGCGGATCAGGCCATGACGGACTACCGGGATGTGCCGAACCGGCGCCGACGGCGCGAGGCCGCCGACGCCGGTTCAGGGGCTCCCTGCACCTGGGCAATAAAAATGGACTAGACCAACTCACCCGTCAAGGGGTGCTGTTGGGCCTTGAGCCCCGCTTAAGGTTCCACGCCCGCGCTGAGCTGGGCGGCTGCGACCGGAGCCGGTGGCGGAGTCAGTAGCGGATGGCGTTGGCCACCTCGGCCTTGACCGTGCCGGACAGGTTCCGGTTGGCGTGCCCGGTGGCCTGGGCGCTCTGCCCGGCGGCCACGTCCTGGACGGTCACCGCCGTCGCGTCCACCACCTTGCCCGACTCGTCGGTGAAGTTCAGCTGGATCACGTACCGGTACGACTGCTGCCCGTGGTTGGTGACGGTCAGCGGCACCTGCGGCTTGCCGTCCGACCCGGTCGTCACCGCGCCGAGCGCGACGTCCCCCTTGGCGTCCAGCCCGCCCTTGACCCCGGCGACGGCCGAGGAGGCCGCCGACACCGCCGCCGAGGCCTGCGCCTCCGCCGAGGCGATCGCCGCGCCCGCCCCGCCGGCCACCGAGGCCAGCGCCGAGGCGGCCGAGGCCGCGGCGCTCGCGCCCTTCTTCACCTCGGCCGCCGCCGAGGAGGCCACGCTCTCAGCGCTCTTGCCGGAGGAGCAGCCCGCCAGCACCGCGGCGCCCGCCACCGCCACCGCCGACACCCAGGCCACCGCACGTCGTCGGCGCCGCACCACCGGTGCGTCCAGGTCCTGCGCGGTGGCCCTCGGCGGGGTCGGGAAGCTGGCGCGGGTGAGCGGCTGGCGGTCCATGCGGTCCCTCGTTTCCGGGTCGGCGCCGGGCTGCCCGGCACACCTCCCCGCCACCCTCCGAGGGCCCGCCGAGCGCCGCCAGCAGGGCTGCTGCCTCCGGGTGAACCGGCCCGCGGACGGCACCGGCCGCAGGTGGACCGGCCCGCGGACGGCACCGGCCCGCGGACGCCTCCGGGGCCGCCCGCACCGGCCCCGGAGGCGTCCGCTTCGCGGGCCCGGCTAGGAGAGCCCCGAGCCCTCCTGCGAGTCCGCCTCCACCGCCGCCCGCTCCTCGCGCAGCCGCACCACGTGCCGGCGCCGCGCGACCACGCCGTACGCCCCGGCGACACTCGCCACGAAGGACACCAGGCCGACCCACGGCCGGTCGAAGACGTGGCCGGTCAGGTGGTCCAGCGAGTACCGGCCGGCCCCGGCCAGGCCGATCGCCAGCCCGGTCGCACCGAGGAAGGCCGGGTACTCGTAGCCGCCGGACATGGCGAAGAAGCCGGCCGGCGCGTGCACCGACACCGCCCCCGCCATCGTCCCGGCCACCACCGCGCCGGCCGCCGGGGTGGCCAGCCCGGCCACCAGCAGCGCGCCGCCGCCCGCCTCGCCGAGGCCGGCCGCGAGCGCGCTCTCCCGGGCGGGGTGGAACCCCATCTGCTCCATGGCCTGGGTGGCGCCCTCCAGGCCGCCTCCCCCGAACCAGCCGAACAGCTTCTGGGTGCCGTGCGCGATCAGCACCCCGCCGACCGCGCTGCGCAGGGCCAGCAGGCCCAGGTCCTTACGGTTCGGGCACACGCTCATGTCGCATCCTCGCTTCCACGGCAAAGGGGCCCGCTCGGAGGCGGTCCTGCCTCCATAGCAACCGAGGGCGCCCGCCCCTTCGACTCGGGGCCGCCATCCGGGCGAATCCGCCCCCGACCAGGAATGAACCGCACGGGGGACGAACCGCACGGGGACGAACCGCACGGGAAGGAACCGCGCGGGGAGGACACACGGGAGAGATGCACGCCACGCCCGGCCGCGGGGCGTGGCGGACCGACCGCCCGGGGGCCCGCGGTCATGCTGGGGCCCATGTTCGTCTTCAACCTGGGCAGTGCCTTCATCACCTTCTTCGCCGTGGTCGGCCCGCCGAAGACCCTGCTGGCCTTCGCCCGGCTGGCCGGGACCCGGAGCAATCTGGAGCTGCGCCGGCTGGCGGCGCTGAGCACGGCCATCTCCGCGGTGATCGGGCTGGTGCTCGGCTTCGGGGCGGACGAGCTGACCACCCTGTTCCACATCAGCGACCAGTCCCTCCAGCTCGCGGGCGGGGCGATCTTCTTCGTGTACGCCGTCGCGCTGGTCTTCGGCGTCCACCTCGGCTCGGACGGCGAGGAGGACGACCACCTGGCGAACCCGCTGGTGGACGGCATCCGCGAACTGCTGCTGCCGTACATCGCCAGCCCACTGGCCATCACGGCCGTCCTGGTCGCCTCGCTCAACCAGGACAACTGGGGCTGGAAGGCCGCCGTCTCCGGGGCGTACGTCGCCGTCGCGGTGATCAACTACCTCTGCGTGGCGGTGCTCGCGCCGCTGATGCGCCGCACCCACCGCACCTCGCTGGAGGTGCTCTCCCGGCTGCTCGGGCTGCTGCTGGCGGCGGTCGGCGTCGAGCTGTTCCTGGAGGGCCTGGCCGGGCTCGGGGTGCACCTGCCGGCGGCGCACTGAGCCGCCGGCACGGAGCCTCGGCAGCGAGCCGCGGGCCGCGGGCCCGGCGCCCGTCGGCCGGCCGGCACCCGGCCGGCCCCGGTCAGGGCGCCGAGAGGACGGCCAGCACCTCGCCGATCCGCTCGCGCACCAGCGGGTCGGCGACCAGGCCGTCCGGGCCGACCGCGCCGCGCTCCAGCGGAAGCCGGACGCAGGCCCCCTCCCGGACCGCCGCGCCGGTGTAGCCGAGGACGGTGCGCAGGGTGGCCTCGGCCCCCAGGCCGCGGCCCGGTCCCGCGGCGTTGATCCAGCCGGTCGGCTTGTCCGAGATCTCGACCCCGCCGACCGTCCAGTCCAGCAGGTTCTTGAAGGCGCCCGGCAGCGTCCCGGCGTACTCGGGGGTGCAGACCAGCAGGGCGTCGGCCGCCTCGATGGCGGCCCGCAGCGCGGCCACCGGTTCCGGCAGCGGATCGGTGTCGTGGTCCGGGTTGAAGTGCGGCAGCCCGGCCAGCCCGTCGTAGTACGCGGTCCGCAGGCTCGGGGTGGCGGCCGCCACCGCGGCCGCGGTCCGCAGCACGGTCTCGTTGACGGAACCGGCCCGCAGGCTCCCCGGCAGCAGCAGGATGTGGCGCTCGTTCGGCATGCCGGGCAACCTACTCCCTGACGTCCGCGTCAACGCCAGGCGGCGCCCGGGCGGGCGCTCAGCGCGGCACCACCGGCCGCCAGGGCACCGGGCTGGAGAGGATCATCGAGCTGGCCGGCTGGCCGTAGCCGCCGAGCCGGTCGCACACCGCCTCGAACTCGGCCATCGTCGAGACCGCGACCAGCAGCACGCAGCACGCCCCGCCGGTGACCCGGTGCAGCTGGATCACCTCCGGCCAGGTCGGCACCTCCGGGTCGCGCAGCACGCAGCGCGGGCCGTAGCACTGGATCTGGACCAGCGCGGTGATCGGCAGCCCGGCCCGGGTGAGGTCCACGTGGGCGTGGTAACCGCTGATCACGCCCTCGGACTCCAGCCGCCGGACCCGTTCGGCCACCGCGGGTGCGGACAGGCTCACCCGGCGGGAGAGTTCGTTGTAGGAGAGCCGGGCGTCGGCCTGGAGCTCGGCGAGCAGACGGCGGTCGACGGCGTCCAAGGCGACCTCCCGGTGGTCGGGATCAAGGGTTTTCCATTCGCAAGGCGAATCGGCCGAACACCTTGCGAACGAAAGCTCCGAAGGCGGTTGCGATGCCCGCCGACCATTCAAGCGGGAGGCACCCCCGCCGCACAATGGGCACCCGGTGGAACCCGGCAGTCCGGCTGGTCACCGCACCGGGCGACGGGGCCCGGAGGATCAGGAGGTATCGGGATGGGGCACGACACGGTGGAGAAGCCCAACCTGTCGTTCGGTCGGGGCGGGGCGCCGGCCCGGGGCACCCCCTACGCCCGGTACGCGCGCCTGGAGGAACTGCACGGCCTGCAGCACCCGCTCAGCGAGGAACCGGCCGAGCTGTCGTTCATCGTCACCACCCAGGTGATGGAGCTGCTGTTCGACCTGCTGCGGCACGAGTGGACGCTGGCCCGGCAGGCGCTGCGCGAGGACGACCTGACCGCCGCGCTGGCCGCGCTGCGCCGGAGCACCCACGCGCAGGACGTGCTGGTGGAGTCCTGGGACCTGCTGGCCACCATGACCCCGCGCGAGTTCAACTCCTTCCGCTCGCTGTTCGGTGAGGCCTCCGGCTTCCAGTCCGCCGCCTTCCTGCAGCTGGAGTTCCTGCTCGGCAACAAGAACGCCGCGCTGCTGAAGATGTACGACGGGATGCCCGACACCCAGGCCGAGCTGACCGAGGCGCTGCGCTCCCCCGGCCTGTACGACGAGGCCCTGGAGCTCCTGGCGCGCCGCGGCCTGGCCCCGCACCGGTCGCCCTCCGAGCAGCGCTACCAACCGTCCGCGGAGGTCGAGGCGGCCTGGCGGCGGGTCTACACCGAACCGGAGCCGGCCGACCTCCAGCCGCTCGGCGAGGCCCTGCTGGACGTGGCCGAGCGGGTCACCCGGTGGCGCCAGCGCCACCTCTCCACGGTCAAGCGGACCATGGGCGGCAAGCCGGGATCGGGCGGCTCCAGCGGGCTGGCCTGGCTGCGGAAGTCGGCCGAGCAGGACGTGTTCCCGGAGCTGTGGACGATCCGGGACGGCCTGTGACGGGCACACCCCGGACGGGCCCGGACACCACGGGCACCGGCACGGGCACAACGGGCAGGACGGGCCCGGGCACGACCGGCACGGGCAGGACGGGCACGACCGCCCCGGGGACGACCGGGGCGGGACGGACCGCGCACACGGAGGACGAGGGAGGGACGGGCATGACCACGCGCGAGGACTGCGCGGCGCTGGACGCCGCCGACCCGCTGGCGGCGTTCCGCGAGGAGTTCGCGCTGCCGGACGGGGTGATCTACCTGGACGGCAACTCGCTGGGCGCGCTGCCGGTGCGCACGCCCGAGCGGGTGCGCCGGGTGGTCGAGGAGGAGTGGGGCCGGGAGCTGATCCGCAGCTGGAACGACGCCGGCTGGTTCGAGCAGCCGTACCGGCTGGGCCGGCGGATCGCGCCGCTGGTCGGTGCCGGACCGGCGGAAGTGGTCGTCTGCGACACCACCTCGGTCAACCTGTTCAAGGTGCTGTCGGCCGCGCTGCGGCTGCGCCCGGACCGGCGCACGGTGCTCGGCGACGCCGAAGCCTTCCCGACCGACCTGTACATCGCCGAGGGCGTGACCGGCCTGGTCGAGGGCGCGCGCAGCGCGCTGATCCGCCCCGAGGAGCTGGACCGGCACCTGGACGGGGACGTCGCCGCGGTCGTCCTCTCGCACGTGGACTACCGCACCGGCGAGCTGCTGGACATGCCGGGGATCACCGCCCGGGTGCAGGCCGCGGGTGCCCTGATGATCTGGGACGTGTGCCACTCGGTGGGCGCGCTGCCGGTCGGACTCGGCGCCGCCGGCGCGGACTTCGCGGTCGGCTGCACCTACAAGTACCTGAACGGCGGCCCCGGCTCGCCGGCCTTCCTGTACGTCGCCGAGCGGCACCTGGCGGCCGGCCCGCTCCAGCCGCTGAGCGGCTGGTTCGGCCACGCCCGGCCGTTCGCCTTCGAGCCCGGGTACGACCCGAAGCCGGGCATCGGCCGGTTCCTGACCAGCTCGCCCTCGCTGCTCGGCCAGGCCGCCCTCGGCGCCTCCCTGGACATCTGGGAGCGGGTCGACCCGGCGGCCGTACGGGCGAAGAGCCTGGCGCTGACCGACCTGTTCGTCGCGCTGACCGAGGGGCTGGACGGCGTCGAGGTGGTGACCCCGCGCGAGCACGGCCGGCGGGGCAGCCAGGTCGCGCTGCGGCACGCCGACGGCTACCCGGTGGTGCAGGCGCTGATCGAGCGCGGGGTGATCGGCGACTTCCGCGCACCGGACCTGATGCGCTTCGGCTTCACCCCGCTCTACCTGTCGTACACCGAAGTCTGGGACGCGGCCCGGCAGCTGGCCGAGGTGCTGGAGAGCGGCGAGTGGCGGGCGGAGCGCTTCTCCCGCCGGGGCGAGGTGACGTAGCCGGGAGTCGGGGGCGGGAACCTCGTCACGGCGGCCGTCGTGACGAAGCTCATGCCCGCGCCGAGTTCGACCGCCGTCGTCCCCGGGGAAGCTCCGACTGACGGAACGTCACATCGCGTCGCACCACGGGGAGGTCGTGCGTGAACCTCGAACTCGGCCCGCTCAAGCCCGAACCGGCCCCGCTGCTCCTGGGCCTGGCCCTGTTCCTCCTGCTGCTGTGGGCGCTCGGCCGCCACCTGCTCCCCCGGATCGAACGGGTGCGGTCGGACCGCTGGGAGGCCACCGAGGGCCGCGCCGAACGCGCGGAGGCCCTCCTCGCCGAGGCCGAGGAGACCCGGCGCGCCCGGCTGCGGGAGCTGGCCGAGGCCCGGCACGAGGCGGCCCGGATCCGGGAGGAGTACGCCGAGCGCGGCGCGGCGGCGATGGCCGCGGCCCGCGCGGAGGGCATCCGCACCCGGGAGGCCCTGGTCGCCACCGGCCGCGCCCGGATCGCCGCCGACCGGGCCGAGGCGGCCCGCCTGCTGCGCCGGGACGTCGGCGAGCTGGCCGTCGACCTGGCGGGCCGGGTGATCGGCGAGCCGGTGCACGCGGTGGCCGCCCGGCGGCGCACGGTGGAGCGCTTCTTCGAGACGAACTGACCGGCCCCGAGCGCCGGTTCGCCACCACCGTCAGTCCGCCGCCACCGTCAGTCCGCCGTCACCGTCAGCTCCTCGACCAGCGCACGGTAGACCTCGAAGGCCGGCTTGGGCGTGTAGTCGTCGCGCATCAGACCGAAGTGCGGGAACAGCCCGGCGCCCGCGCTGTCCGCGTCGCGCAGCGCGAAGAACGCGTAACCGGTGACGTTGAGTTCGGCGGCCAGGCCGGCCACCGCCCGGACCACCTCCGCCACCACCTCGGCCTGCCGCTCCTCGCTCCGGCCGGGACCGGTGGGCCAGCCGTTCTCGCAGATCCGCACCGGAACACCCGGTCCGATCCCGGCCCGGGGCAGCGAGTCCCGGCGGAAGCCGGTGAGCACCGCCCTTACCGCGTCGACAAGTTGGCCCGACGGGACGGGACGGAAGACGTCCGGGAAGAAGTCCAGGCCGACGTAGTCCAGGGCGCGGTGGAAGCGTTCGTCGGCGAGCCGGCCGAGTTCGGGCCAGAAGGTGTCCGCGGGGTCGAAGGTGGGCACCGCGTTGAAGCCGACGGCCAGTCGGTCGAATCCGTGGGCCAGTGCCTCCTCCTTGGCCGCGACCACCCCTTCGACCAGCGCCCGGCGGACGTTCGGGATGCCGCCGTCCACCGGCGGGAGGTCGAGGTTGGGCTCCTCGCAGATCTGGATGCGGGCGAGGCGGTGCCCCTCCGTCCGGACCGTCCGCCGGACGAAGTCCAGCCAGCCCGCCAACTCCCCGCCGCGCTCCCGGTACTGGACCACCAGGTCGAGCCGGCGCCCCTCGACGGCGTACTGCTCGGGCCGCTCGGGGGTGTGCTCGCCGCCCGGGTGGGAGCGGTAGGCGCGGACCAGGAACTCCGCCGCGCCGCCCTGGAGTTCGCGCAGGGCGGCGGTGATCCTGGCCGGGTCGTCGGGGCGGACGGGCGCGACCACGGCGGTGTCGTCGCCCACCAGCCCGCCGGGGTAGATGCCGAAGGTGAAGGTCATGGAGCCACCGTAGCCGATATTTTTGGAGTCACATCAATTTTGCAGCGACTCCAAGCCCGAGGGGTAGAATCCGGCCATGGGACTTCGCGAACTCAAGAAGCAGCAGACCCGGGAACTGCTCTCCGACACGGCCATGGGCCTGTTCGCCGAGCGCGGCTTCGACCGGGTCACGGTGGTCGAGGTGGCCCGGGCCGCCGGGGTCTCGCCGAACACCGTCTTCAACTACTTCCCGACCAAGGAGGACCTGTTCTTCGACCGGCAGGAGGAGGTGGTGGCCCACCTCGCCGAGGTGGTCCGGCGACGCCCCGCGGGCCGTTCCGCCGTGGCCGCCGTCCGCGCCGACCTGCTGGCGGCCTTCGCGAGCGGAGAGCCCACGGTCGGGCTGAACCCGGGGATCGCGGCGTTCTGGCGGATCGTCGAGGACAGCGCCGCCCTGCGGGCCCGGCTGCTGGAGCTCGGCGAACGGGCCGAGGCGGCGCTCGCGGCCGCCCTCGCCGAGGAGTCCGGAGCCGCGCCGGACGACCCGCTCCCCCGGATCGTCGCCGGAGCGGTCGCGGGGGCCCACCGGGCGGTGCTCGGCGAGATCCGGCGGGCCATGGTGGCCGGGGAGCCGGCCGAGGAGGTCCGGGCCCGGGCCGAGGCGGCGGTGGAGCGGGCCTTCGGCCTGCTCTCCTCCGGCCTGGCCGACTACCCGGCCGGACGGTAGCCGTCGGACGGTAGCCGTCGGACGGCAGCCGGCCACGGCCGGGCGTCGGCGCATCGGGCAGGCACTTCGGGCGTGGACGGAAACGGCGCAGGCCGCCCGAGTCCTGTCGACTCGGGCGGCCTGCGCCGCTGTTGGACCGCTCAGCCGATCGGCCGGTCAGTCCCGGGGGCCGCGAGGCCGTACGGCTCGTACGGGGCCTCGCACCGCCCGTACGGGCCGTCAGCTGTGACGGCCGCGGCGGCGACGGGCGGCCAGCACGGCCAGACCGCCGAGGCCGAGCAGGCCGACGCCCGCCACGCCGTAGACCACCGGGCCGTTGCCCGCGCCGGTGGAGGGCAGCTCACCGCCGCCACCGGGGTGGTGGCTGGTCGGCTCCTTGGTCGGGTGGTGGCTGGTCGGGCCCGGGCCGGCGCTCGTCGTCGTGGCCGTGGCGGACGGCGAGGTCGGCGTGGGCGAGGTCGGCGTCGGGGACGTCGGGGACGGGGACGTCGGGCTCGGCGAGGTCGGCGACGGCGAAGTGGGGGACGGAGAGGTCGGGGACGGGGACGTCGGGGACGGGGACGTCGGTGAGGGCGACGGCGTCGGCGAGGTCGGTGACGGGCTGGGCGTCACCGCGCAGTCCGGCAGGTCGCCGTCGAACGGGTAGCTGTGGATCTCGTAGCCGCCGGTGCCGGTGTGGATCAGGTTGCCCGCGAGGTAGACCCGGCCGTTCATGCCCGGCTGGGCGATGGTCGTCGTACCGCCCGGGTTGCCGGCCATGACCGAGCCCTGGAACTGGGCGCTGCCGAGGAGCTGCGCCGAGGTCGCGGTCGGGAAGTTGTACATGAGCTTGGAGCGCATGTCGGTGGTCTGGTCCCCGGCCAGGCCGGTGCCGGTGTAGGTGTTGATGATCGGGCTGTCCCCGAGCATGTTCACCACGACGGTGGCGCCGGCCGGGATGTTGTTGAAGACCAGGCCGATCTGCCCGCCGGTGGGCGAGGCGAGGTTCTGGGTGACGTTGAAGACCTGCTTCATGCTGGTCCCGTCACCCGTGAAGGTCGCCTCGCTGGCGGTGACGGCGACGGTGCCGGTCGCGGCGGCCCGGCCGACGCAGTCGGAGACCTCCTCGATCTGGGTCAGCACCGTCTGGTAGGGCGCGGCGGCGTTCGGGTCCTGGATCGACTGACCGGTGGGGTCGATGTTCACGGTGCCGGTGACGGTGCCCGCGTGGCGCAGGTTGCCGAAGGCCGGGCCCCGCGAGTCGCTTCCGCCGATCAGGATGCTGTTGCCGGCCACGACGTCGACGTTGCCGCCGGTGGTCACGAAGTCGCTGCCGTTCGGCGGCACGACGCGCGAACCGACGCCGACGACGCCCATGTTGTAGATGCCGCCGCCGTTCTTGTCGACGGTCAGGTTCCCCAGCGCGACGATCTTGCCCTCGGCCTCCGCGGCCCGGCCGTTCACGGTGTAGTTGCCGCCGGTGAAGACGTTGATGGAGGCGTCCCGGCCGGGGAAGTCGCCGTTGTTGGGCGGCGGCCAGGTGCTCGGGCAGTCCGGCCCGGAGCACGCTCCCAGCGGCGGGGCCAGCGGCGCGGCCGAACCGACCGTCAGCACCGCTGCCAGTGGCAGCACCGTGACGGCGGTCGCCACCGCGACCCGGACGGCCCGGCCCCTGCGCGGGGCCGGAGTTCTCACGGCGGTCGTTCTGTGATCCGGCGAACCGGTGGCCTGACCCATCGACAATTCCTCCGTGCATGAGAAAAAGGCAGGCCGGGGCGACCTGCCACGTTCCGTGCGATCTGCTGGTGATCCCACAGATCCGGGATATCCAATATCAAAACGGACTATTCGCACCCTATAGAGCCTCAGATCGGATCCGAAATTCACACGTACGGAGCAGCGGCCCCCTGGGCCGGTCGGCCGAGCGGACGCCGGCGGACGACCGGGGCTCGAGGCCGCCGGGGCTCGGGGCAGGCTCTAGGTTGGGAGGCATGACCACCGAGGCCCAGGAACAGAGCGCACCGCTCGTCGCCGTCGCGTCCGCCGACGCCGTGCTGCGGCACCCCGACGCGGGCGAGCACCTGCTGACCGCCATGGAGCGGGAGCGCGCCGCGCGCTTCCGGCACGACTCCGGGCGGATCGACTTCACCGCCGGCCACCTCCTGGTCCGGCTCTGCGCCGCCCGGCTGCTCGACGTCCCGGTCGCCGGCCTCGCCCTCGCCCAGCAGTGCCCGGACTGCGGGCTCGCCGACCACGGCAAGCCCTACCTGCCGGACCACCCCGGGGTGCACGTGACCCTCTCCCACACCCGGGGCGTGGTCGCGGCCGGCGCCGGGTTCCAGCCGGTCGGGGTGGACGTCGAGCTGTCCGCCCGGGGTGGCTCGCTGCGGTCGGTCGCCCGCCGGGTGCTCGCCCCGGCCGAGCTCGCGCTGGTCGAGGCCGACCCGCGGCCGGAGCAGGCGTTCCTGCGGCTCTGGGTGCGCAAGGAGTCGCTGATCAAGATCGGGCGGGCCACCCTGGACACCCTCGGCCGGGTCGACCTCTCCGCGCTGCCGCTGTCCGTCCCGCCCGGCGCACCGCTGCGCGGCCGGTACGAGGACCTCCACCTGCTCGACTGGACCGATCCCGAACAGGGCGCGGCCGTCGCGGCCGTCAGTACCGCGCCGCCCCGGATCGTGGAGCTCACGGCGGCGGACTGAGCCCCGGGCCGTCGGGTCGGGCGCCGGGGCCGACGGGTCGGACCCCGGGCCGTCGGGTCGGGCGCCGGGGCCGACGGGGCGGGGACGGCCGGGCCGGGCACCGTTCCGACCCGGCGCCGGAGCCGGGAGTCCAGCGCCCACCCGAGCGGTGGGCCGGTGAATAAGCGGTGTTAGCGTGCCTGGTCGTGGGCACGCCGAACGCGCGCGCCCGCCGACCAGCTCCCCACCGGATCCCAAAGGGTGCCCCGCCATGGCCAAGTTCCTGCTGAGCCTGCACGTCCTCGTCTCGGTCCTGTTCATAGGCCCGGTCGCGGTGGCCGTCAGCATGTTCCCGCGCCGGGCGAAGGCCGCGCTGGCCGACGGTCCGGACCGGGCCTCCGACGCCGGGGTGCTGCGCGTGCTGCACCGGATCACCCAGGTCTACGCGCTGCTCGGGGTCGCGGTGCCGGTGCTGGGCATCGGCCTGGCCCAGGTGATGGACGTGCTCGGGCAGTCCTGGGTGATCGTCTCGATGGTGCTGACCGCGATCGCCGCGCTCGCGCTGCTGCTCTTCGTGCTGCCCGGCCAGCAGGCCGCCGTGGACGCGCTCGAACTCGACCCGGCCGACGAGCAGCGCGCCAAGGCCGTCAACGGCCTGAAGCTGCTGCCGATGACCGCCGGGGTGTTCAACCTGCTGTGGGCCGTGGTCGTGGTGCTCATGGTCATCCGCCCGGGGTCGAGCACCGGCGTCTGAGCCGCCGCGCGCCTCGTCGGCCGATCCCGGCCGCCCCCTCCCGCCGACCGGACTCGTTCGAGTACCGTCCTGGGCCATGACGATCATGGCGGGCATGGGCAGCCCGACGGGAACCGGCGTCGGCCCGCTGCTGCGCGGCTGGCGGGAACGACGACAGCTCAGCCAGCTGCAACTGGCGCTGCGGGCGGACTCCTCGACCCGCCACCTCAGCTTCGTCGAGAACGGCCGCTCCCGGCCGAGCCGGGACCTGGTGCTGCGGCTGGCCGAGCAGCTGGACGTCCCGGTGCGCGAGCGCAACACCCTGCTGCTGGCCGCCGGCTACGCCCCGCACTACCCCGAGACGCCGCTGGACGATCCGTCGATGGCCGCGCTGCGGGGCGGTCTGGAGCGGCTGCTGGCCGCCCACGACCCGTACCCGGCCGTGGTGGTCGACGGCTCCTTCCGGGTGCTCGCGGCCAACCGCTCGCTCGGACTGCTCGTGCACGGCGTCGCCCCGCACCTGCTGGAGCCGCCGTTCAACGCGATCCGGGTCACCCTGCACCCGGACGGGCTGGCGCCGCGCATCGTCAACCTGCGGCAGTGGCGGCACCACCTGCTGGAACGGATGGAACGGCAGCTGGAGCTGGTCCGCGCCGAGCCGCTGCGCCGGCTGTACGAGGAGGTCCGCGGCTACCCCGAGCCGGCCGAGGACCCGGTGGACGGGGCCGCCGCGGGCGGACCGGGCGCGAGCGGACCGGGCGGGCCGGGCGGGCCGGGCGTCGACGGATTCCCGTTCGCCCTGCCGATGCGGATCCGGCAGGAGGGGCGGGTGCTCACCTTCCTCTCCACCATCGCGACCTTCAACACGCCGCTGGACGTCACCGTCTCCGAACTGGCCCTGGAGACCTTCCTGCCGGCCGACGGGGAGACGGTGCGCTTCCTCCAGGAGGCCGTCGGCCCGGAGCGTTAGGGCAGCTCCCGGGCCCGCCGCCGCAGGGCGGTGAACTGGAGGGCGGCGAACAGCGCCACCGCCGCGGCCTGCGCCGGGATCCAGACGGACCCGGCGGTGGTCGGCTCCAGCCACAGCTCCATCGCGACCAGGCTGAGCACCACCCAGGCCAGGTTGAGGTCGATCACCGCCCGCACCAGGGACACCGGCGGCCGTCGGCGGGCGGCCAGCGCGCCGACCGCGAGCGCGTACCCGAGGAGGAGGAGCCCGACCTCGGCCACGGTGCCGCGGCCGGCGCCGAGCAGCTCGCCGAGCGGGCCGGAGAGGGCCAGGTAGGCCAGGCCGTTGCCACCGGTGACCAGGGCGTCCAGGGCGAGGGAGCCGCGCACCGTCCACGGCGAGAAGGCGGAGCCGGGCCGGGCGGGCGTGAGGGGGTTCGCGTGGGCGGACATGACGGATCGCCTCCTGTCGAGGGGGTGGGAGCCCGGGGCCGTGGCGGCCTCACCGGGTGCCACCACCCTGCCCGGTGGGGCGGCGGGCGTCGATTACCCCGCGGGTAAGGCGCCGCCGGCAGGCCCGTCACGGCCGCCGGGGCGGCCGGCGGAGCAGCACGCCCGCGCGCTTCACCGCGCGGGCGGTGATGGTGGTCTCGGCCCGGGCCGCACCGAGCGGGCCGAGGGTGTCGGTGAGGAAGCGGTACAGCTCGCCGTGGTCCGGGCAGAACACCGTGGCCAGCAGGTTGGTGGGGCCGCTGGTCGCGAACACCCCGTGCACCCGCGGGTGGCGGGCCAGCGCCGCGCCCACCTCGGCGATCCGGCCGGGCGGCACGTCCACCCAGAGGTTGGCGTCCACGGCCATGCCGAGCAGCCGCGGGTCCACGGTGGCGTGGGTGCGCAGCAGCCCGGCCCCGTCCAGCCGGTGCAGCCGCCGGCGCACCGTGGACTCGGGCGCGCCGACGGCCGCGGCCAGCGCGGCGTGGGACTGCCGGGCGTCCTCGGCGAGCCGCGCCAGCAGGGCGCGGTCGAGGCCGTCCAGCGGCGGGGGCGCGGCGGGGCGGGCGGGCGCGGGCCCGGCGAGCGCGGCCGCCTCCTCCTCGGTCAGGTACCCGGCCCGCCACTGCCCGGCGTCGGCGAAGGCGTGCAGCACGGCGTGGGTGGTGGTCTCGGTGACGGCGCCGGTCGCGGGCAGCCGGCCGTACAGCAGCCGGTCGCGGGAGCCGGCGTCGGTGAGCATCACGGCGCCGACCTCGTGGCCGCCGAGCATCACGTCGACGAACGGCACGTCGGAGCGGTCGGCGAGGGCCTGCGCGATGGTGTCCACCCGGCCGCTCAGCACCCGCACGCGCAGCAGCAGCGCGCCCACGGCGGCGTCCTCGACGTCCGGCAGCCGGACCACCCGCAGCACCCCGGCCTGCCGCATCCGGCCCAGTCGGCGGGTGACCGTCCGGGCGGAGACGCCCAGCACCTCGGCGATCCGGCCGGGCTCGGCCCGCCCGTCCACCTGGAGGGCGCACACCAGACGGCGGTCGAGGGTGTCCAGCACGGTGTCCGGATCGGCGGTGGAGAGGTCCATGGTGTCCGATCTCCGCCGTTCCGGCGGCTTCCGCGTCCTGTTCGGCAGCCATGACGGTACTCCTTGTCCCGGGCGGGCCGGAGCGGACACCGGCCCGGAGCGAGGAACCGAGGAAGGGTCACCGTGACGATCGGGACGAACGGGCCGATGAACGGGCCGGCGAACGGGCTGCCGGGCGAGCCGGTGGACGAGCTGTGGACGCTGGCGGAGGGCGTGGAGGCCGCGGTGCGCGAGGTCGGGGCGGAGCTGGCGGCACGCCGCCGAGCCGACCCCGTCACGGCGCGGACCGTCGAGGAGGCGGCGGCCCGCTTCGCCGAACTGGACGGCCCGGCGGCCGCCGCGCTGCGGGAGCGGCTGACGGCGCTGCGCCCCCGGGCCGGCTGGGTGCCCGAGGAGTCGGACGGTCCGGTGCCCGCCGAGGGCGAGTGGTGGCTGTGCGACGCGACCGACGGCGCGGTGCAGTACCTGCTGGGGCAGCCGCACTGGGCGGTGACGGCCACGCTGGTGCGGGACGGCGCGGCGGTGCTGGCCGTGGTGCACGCCCCGGAGCAGGACGGCCGGACCTACCGGGCGGTGCTCGGCGGCGGCGCCGAGCTGGACGGGCGCCCGATCGCGCCGCTGGAAAGGGAGTTGGCCGCCACCGTCGCCGCCACCAGCCAGCCGCCCCGGGTGGCCGCCGACCCGGTGGCGCTGCGCCGGGCGGGCGAGTCGCTGTCCGCGATGGCCGGGGCCGTCCTGGCGGTGCGCAACCTCGGCCCGACCGCGCTCCAGGTGGCCCAGGTCGGCTCCGGACACCTGGCGCTGTTCTGGGAGTACGGCCTCGACGCGGGCAACCTGCTGCCCGGCGCGCTGATCGCGCGCGAGGCGGGCGCGGTGGTGACGGACGCCGCCGGGTCGGCCTGGACGGCCGGCTCCGACGGCTTCCTCGCCGCCGCGCCCGGGCTGCACGCACGGGCGCTGGAGGTGCTGCGGACGGTGCGGTGATCAGCCTTCGGCGCCGCCGGAACCCTCGGTGCCGCCAGGCCCGTTCGGCGGCGCGATGCCGAAGAGGGCGGCCGCGTTGTCGTGGCAGACCGCCCGCAGCCACTCATCCCCCAGCCCCAGCCCGGCCGGCGACTCCAGCTGGTGGATGTACCGGTAGGGGATGTTGGGGAAGTCGCTGCCGAGCAGGATCCGCTCCCGCAGCCCCCGCAGGCGCGGCAGTTCGTCGCGCGGGAACGGGTCGTCGGCCTCGACGAAGTCGGTGAACGCGATGGTGGTGTCCAGCCGGACGGCCGGGTGGCGCTCGGCCAGGTCGAGGAAGTCGCGGTAGTCGGGCAGCCCGAGGTGGGCGACCACCACGACCAGCCCGGGGTGCCGCTCCAGCACCGCGCCGATCGGCCCGGAGCCGGTGAACTTGCCCGGGACCGGCCCGGATCCGCAGTGGGTGACCACCGGGGTGCCGGTCTCGGCGAGCAGCCCCAGGGGCGGTTCACCAGCGGGCCGGCCGCGTCGAAGTACGCCCACACCTTGTCGAGGACGTTCTTCGGCATGCCGGGCCCCTCCTGCCCGATGGCGGGCAAGGAGGGAGGGTGTGCACGTCGATCAGCCCGGGCAGGCCGAGCTCCCGCCAGAACTCCCGTACGCCGGCGGCTTCCTGGTCGCTCATGCGGGCACCGGCAGGGCGCGGTCGACGATCGCCCCGGTGTCGGTGCCGGCCGGCAGGGTGCCGAAGGCCGCGCCGTGGTCGCCGCCCAGCCGGCTCGCGCAGAACGCGTCCGCCACCGCCGGGCTGCCGTACCGGACCAGCAGCGAGCCCTGGAAGGCCAGCGCCATCGACTCGACCAGCCGGCGGGTGCGGTACTCCAGGTCCGCCCGGTCGGTCAGTTCCTTGCGCAGGGCGGCGACGGCCGCGTCCAGCCGGCGGTCCGCGCCCGCGGCGGCGTCGAGTTCGCCGAGGAAGGCCTCGACACTCTCCGGGCGCCTGGCCATGGCGCGCAGCGCGTCCAGGGCGGCGACGTTGCCGGAGCCCTCCCAGATCGACACCAGCGGTGCCTCCCGGTAGAGCCGGGGCATCCCGGACTCCTCCACGTAGCCGTTGCCGCCCAGGCACTCCAGCGCCTCGGCGGCGTGCGCCGGACCGCGCTTGCACACCCAGTACTTGGCCACCGCCAGGCCCAGCCGCCGGACCAGCGCCTCGTTGCCGTCCCCGGCCAGGGCCAGGTCGGTCGCCCGGGCGAGCCGCATGGCGACGATCGTGGCCGCCTCGGACTCCACCACCAGGTCGGCGAGCACGTTGCGCATCAGCGGCTGGTCCACCAGCGCCTTGCCGAACGCCCGCCGGTGCAGGGCGTGGTGGACGGCCCGGGTGGCACCGAGGCGCATGCCCGAGGCCGCGCCGATGGTGCAGTCCAGGCGGGTCATGTTGACCATCTCGATGATGGTCCGGACGCCCTGGCCCTCCTCGCCGACCAGCCGGCCGACGGCGCCGTCGTACTCCAGCTCGGCGGAGGCGTTGGACTTGTTGCCGAGCTTGTCCTTGAGCCGCATCAGCTGCAGGCGGTTGCGACTGCCGTCCGGCAGGACCCTCGGCAGCACGAAGCAGCTGAGGCCGCCCGGGGCCTGGGCGAGCGTCAGGAAGAGGTCGGACATCGGCGCCGAGGTGAACCACTTGTGGCCGGTGAGCCGGTAGGTGCCGTCGGCGTGCGGGGTGGCGGTGGTGGTGTTGGTTCGGACGTCCGAGCCGCCCTGTTTCTCGGTCATCGACATGCCGGCGATCAGGCCGCGCTTGGAGTGCGGCTCGCGCAGCCCGAAGTCGTACTCCCGCGCGGCCAGCAGCGGCTCCAGCTCGGCGGCCAGGGCCGGGGTGGCGCGCAGCGCCGGGACGGCGGCGTAGGTCATCGAGACCGGGCAGGTGTGGCCGGCCTCGACCTGGCCCCAGACGTAGAACTTGGCGGCGCGGGCGGAGTGGGCGCCCGGGCGTCCGTCGCGCCAGGGCGCGGCGTGCAGGCCGTACGAGACGGCGGTGCCCATCAGCTCGTGCCAGGCCGGGTGGAACTCGACCTCGTCGACGCGGTGGCCGAAGCGGTCGTGGGTGCGCAGCACCGGCGGGTTCTCGTTGGCGAGCCGGCCCCACTCGGCGGCCTGCTCGGACCCGGCCAGCCGGCCCAGCTCGCGCAGCTCGGGCTCGGCCCAGCCGGCGTCGGCGCGTCGGAGGGCGGCGAGCAGGGTGGGGTCGGCGGCGGTGTCGTGTCCGTACGGCAGGGGCACCTGGTTGGTGACCTCATGCGTCGCTGTCATCGCGTCCTCCCAGGGCACGCAGGGTGAAGGAGACCAGGGCGGGGACCACCGCCGTGGTGTTGTGGCCGTCTTCGGCCGGCGCGGCGGCGGCCTGTGCGGTTCCGGCCTGTGCGGTTCCGGCCGGTACGGTTCCGGCCGGTACGGTTCCGGCCTGTGCGGCGGCCGGCGGTGCGGCGGCGAGCGGGCCGGCCAGCGCCTCGCCGACCGCGCCGACCAGGGCGGCGGCGGTCAGCACCGGGTCCTGCTCGGGCAGTTCGCCGCTCGCCACGGCGGCGGCGATCTCGGTGGCGATCACGTCCCGGAACGCCCGCCGGAACACCAGGCGCTCCTCGTCCACGACCGCGTCGGCCGGTTCGACCAGCAGCGCGTACGCGAGTCGGGGCGCGCGCAGGGCCCGGTCGGCGAAGGTCTCCACCACGGCGGCGATCCGCTGCCGCGGGGTGGAGCGGAGGGCGACGGCGGCGTTGACCGCGTCGATCTCGTGCGTGACCACCCGGCGGAACAGCTGCACCGACAGCTCGGCCTTGCCGGAGAAGTGCTGGTAGAGGCTTCCGGTGGCGATCCCGGCGCGGTCCGCCACGGCGGCCATGGTGCAGCCGCCGTAGCCGCGCTCGGCGAGCAGGCCGACCGCGGACTGGAGCACCGCCTCGCGCTGGGCGTCGAGGCGGGCTTGTACGGCGGGCGTGCGTCGGTAGGCCATGGAAGCATTGAAGCACCGATTCACTGCTTCGGGCAGAGGGTGGCGGCCACCCCCTCGGTCACCCCCTCGACCACCCCTTCGACCACCCGGCCCCGGGTCAGCCCTGGGCGCCGGAGGAGGTCACCGCCTCGGCCAGGCTCCGCCAGAGTTCGGCGGCGAGATCGGACATGCCGACCCCCTCCGCCTCGCCCGCCAGTTCGCGCAGCCGCCCGGCACCCCGCTGCCCGCCGAAGTGCATGTCCAGCCGGGCGCGCAGCGCCTCCAGCCGCACCTGGTCGCGGTAGGAGAGCCGCTGCTCGCCGGACCAGGCCTGCTCGCAGAGCTCCCGCGCGTCGGCCATCCGGTCCTGGTGGAAGGCCAGCTGGGCCTGGAGGAAGACGAACTCCTGGCGGTTGCGGGAGCTGCCGATCAGCTCCAGCGCGGGCGCCAGCACGTGCAGCAGCGACTCGGCGAACTCCTTGCGCGGCGGCTGCGCCTGCAGCGCCAGCGAGGCCGCGGCCAGCCGGACCCGCATCCACAGCGCCAGGTCGTCCCGGCTGTCGAGGGCGAGCATGGCCCGCTCCAGCAGGTCGAAGGCCCGCCCGTAGTCCCCCTGACGGGTGGCGACCGTCGCGGCCGTCCAGAAGGCCTCGGCCGCCAGCGCACCGGTGGCGCCCTCCAGCGCCACCAGCACCTGCTCGGTCAGCCGGGCGGCCTCGGCGAGGTCGCCCAGTTCGGCCTCCACCGAGATCAGCAGCAGCCTGCCCCGCGCCAGGTCGGCGGCCGGGTCGCGGACGTGGTGGTGCTCGCCGAGCGACAGCGCCTCGCGCGCCGCCTGCCGGGCCACCGCCGACTCGCCCAGGTTGCGGGTGCACCGGGCGAACCGCAGCCGGGCGTGCACCTGGAGCACGGTGAGGCTGAGCTCGTCGCTGAGCCGCACCAGTTCGGCCAGCACCGCGCGCTCCTCCTGGTACTCACCCAGGGCGTTGTGCAGGTGGGCCAGCTGGGCCAGGGCGTGCCAGCGGGTGCTCGGCTCGACCGCGCCGGCCTCGGCCAGCGCGGCGACCAGCAGCGCGCGGACCTCGGCGGTGCCCTCCTGCGCCGAGCGCAGCAGTACGCACGCCAGCGCCTCCGTCAGGTCGCACCCGGCGGTCTCGTCGAAGGCCTCCGGCGGCACGTCCAGCCGCTCGGCCAGATAGGCCACCACCCGCTCGGTCGGCGGCCGCGCCCCGGACTCCAGGCGCGACAGATAGGTAGGAGACATGCCCGGACCGGTGAGGTCCGCCTGGGACCGCTCCTGCTGCCGTCTCAACTGCCGGAGACGGCGGCCGAACTCAGGCTGCTGCAACACCTGACTGTCACCTCCTGTCGGGGAGCCGCTCACGGCGACCGGGAACTGCGTCGGCCGCGGCGCGGGGGGCGTCCCGACGATCCGGGACGCGGACGGTGATCGCCGCCCGCGCCCCGACACCAACGAACAGTTCATATACTGGCAAGCTTTGCCGCCTTGAGGCAACACCGCCCGTCATGCGGCCGCTTCGGCAGGGACGTCGCCGGTCACCTGCCGGGCGTGGCTCACGGCCAGTCGATGTTCCCCTCGACGGTCGCCACCCCCGTCGACACCGATGCGCCGACGGTCGACACCGCGGCCGGGCGGGCGGCCCCCGCCACCCCGAGACTCGCCCCCGTGGCGCACAGCACCGCGAGCACCAAGACTGCCAACACCGCAGCCAGCGTGTTCTTCATGTTCGGTCCCCGTTCTTCAAGCAGACGTTCGGACGCCCGGCCCGGGTGAGGGCAGGCGCGGTCGCGGACGGAGCGGCGCCCGGGTCAGGGGTCGTGCCGTTCCTCGCGTCCCGGTGATGGACCGTAGCCATCGATCCGGGGGCTTGGCAACCGTTGACACAATTTGGCAATTCTTTCTACTGTGAGTCTCAGGACACTGATACGGGGGAGACGATCGTGGACACCAAGCACCTGACAACCTTCCTGGCGGTAGCCGAGCACAGCAGCATCACCAAGGCCGCCGACACCCTCCGGCTCTCCCAACCCACCGTCACCGCGCGGATCAAGAAATTAGAGGGCGCGCTCGGCGCCGACCTGTTCCGGCGCGGTGGCAACGGCACGTCGCTCACCGGCGCGGGACGTCGGCTCTGGCACTACGCCCACCACATCGTGCGGCTCACCGAGAGCGCCCAGCAGGCGATCGCCTGCCCCGACCAGGCCCGCGAGCGGAACCTCGCGGTGCGCGCCGACCCGGCGCTGCTGAGCCACCGGCTGCTGCCCCTGGTCGAGTACATGCACCTGCGCCACCCCACCACCACGCTCGACCTGAAGGGCCTGGACGAGGAGCCGACCGAGGTGGTGCGCAAGGGCGAGGCCGACTGCGTCTACTTCATCGGCCCGCCGGCCCACTCCGAGCTGGAGTCCGCGCTGCTCTGCCCCGAACCCGCCGTGCTGGTCACCGCGCCCGGCCGCCGCCTGACCCGGGCCGGCCTGGGGTTCGGCACCCTGCGCGGGGCCACGGTCCTGTGCACCCACCGGCGCGACAGCCTCCAGGAGCTCTTCGAACAGGCCCTGCGGAACACCAACGGCACCGTCCCCCGCGTGCTCTCCCTGGGCACCCTGGACGCCGTCAAGCGCGGCGTGGCGGAGGGCCTGGGGGTCGCCCTGCTGCCGCGGATCGCGGTGGACGCCGAACTCGCCGACGGCCGGCTGCGCGGGATGGACTGGCAGCCGCCGTTCCAGGTCTTCTCCCAGGTCGCCTGGCGGGCCGGGCTGCGCGGCGACCCGGGCTTCCAACTGCTGCTGAGCGCCTCGCTCCAGGTGACCGCGGAGCAGGCGGCCTGGCGCACCGCCTCCTGAGGCTCCGCCCCGGGCCGCCTCC